>JAFNAJ010000002.1 GCA_017860085.1 Acidobacteriota bacterium
TGGTCCGTCCTTGGTTCCCGGTGCTTGGTGCGAACCACGGACCAGGAACTCCGAACGGACCAAGAACGAAGAACCAAGTACCAAGAACCGACGCCGCTCTGACACGCCCTTTGAACGCCTAGGGTTCGCGCACAGACGCGTCGTCAGCCACCCAGACCGAGACGGGCCGTTCCCCGAGCGCTGCAGGCAGAATGCGGGTCACCTGCACCCGCGCATCGTTGAACGACGCGCCACCCCCGAGGTCGGTCAGGCCGTCGGGCGCGAGCGCGGTGGCGGTCGCCCCGTTGATCGTGTGTCGTCGCCACAACCCCTTGGGAAGGCTGACGGTGCCCTGCGTGATGGCATCGCCCACCGTGACCGTGCAGTGGACCTCGCCGAGCGCGTTGAACACGCGCACGACGTCGGCGGTGTTGATGCCGCGCTCGGCCGCGTCGGCGCCGTGCATGTAGAGCGAGGCGGGTGCCGTGCGTAACTCGCCCAGCGTCGAGCTGATCGTCTTCTCGCTCGCGGGCGAGATCAAGGCAAGGGGGAACTGCTCGGTGGCCGGGTCGGCCTGGAAGCGATAGAGCCCGTCCGGGGCCTCCCGCTCGAGCGCCTCCGGGAACAGATCGATCTTGCCGTCGGCGGTTCGAGGCTGGACGTCCACGAACTGGACTGGCGTGCGGCCGCCCGGCGGCAGCGGCTGGGCGCCATCGCCGAGCACCGCATCTCGAACGTCGGCGGGTATCGCGCTGGCGACCCGCAGCATGGTCTCGGCCTCACCCTCGACGTCGTCGCGTTGACCCAGGCGCGCGGCCAGTTCCGCGAACACCTCCATGTTCGACCGGGCCTCTCCGGCGACGTCGATGGCCGGCTTCACCAGTTGCAGGTTGTAGGCGCCGTAGCCTCGAGCGATGTCGTAGGTTTCGAGGAACGTCGTGGCCGGCAGCAGCACATCGGCAAACTGCGCCGTGTCGGTCATCACCTGCTCGAAGACCACGGTGAACAGGTCTTCCCGGGCCAGTCCCTCGAGAATGCGATTTTGATCCGGGACGGTGGCCACCGGGTTGCAGTTGTACACGAACAGGCACTTGACCGGCGGGTTGTCGAGCTCGGTCAGTGCCCGCCCCAGGCGGTTCATGTTCACGACGCGGGTGTCGGGATCGGGGACGCGTCGCCAGGCGCTGGTGGCGAGGCCCCAGGCCGCCGAGTTGCTCATCGTGTAGCCGCCGCCGCGCACGCCAAACTTGCCGGCGACGGCCGGCAGGGCGAGGACTGCAAGCGCGGCATTGCCGCCGTTGCGATTGCGTTCGAGGCCCCACCCGCAACGGATGACCGCAGGCGTGGTGGCGCGGTAAAGCTCGGCCATCTCGTGAAGCATGGCCGGCGCGACACCGGACACCTCGCCCGCGCGCTCGAACGTCCACGGCCGGGCGCGCTCGCGGAGCTCGGCCGCGCCGCGCGCGTGCGCGTCGAGGAACTCCGAGTCGGCATGGCCGTGCTCGAAGAGATACCGGTGCACGGAGAGCGCCACGGCGACGTCAGTGCCCGGTCGAATGGGAACGTGCAGGTCGGCGAGCTTCGCCAGCGATGTCTGCCGTGGATCCACGACCACGAGCGCTGCGCCCCTCGCGCGTGCCTCGCGAATGAACGGTACGAGGTGGATGCCCGAGGCCGATGGGTTGGCGCCCCATACGATGATCAGGCGCGCGTGAACGTAGTCCTCGTAGGCGACACCCGCCATCTTGCCGTACATCGCCTGGGCGGCCGCGCCGGTCGGGGCTGCGCACAACGTGCGGGCCAGCCGCGACGATCCAAGCGCCGCAAAGAAGTCGGCATCGGTGGTGCCCTGCGTCACCAGGCCATTCGAGCCCCCGTAGCAGAAGGGCAGGATTGCCTCGCCGCCGACGGTGCGGCGCACCTCCTCCAGGCGCTCGGCGATGGTCTGTAAGGCCTCGTCCCAGCTGACGCGCCTGAACGTGCCGTCGCCCTTGCGGCCCGACCGCACGGCCGGATACAGGAGTCGTTCGAGCCCGTAGACGCGATCGCCGAACCGGCGCACCTTCGCGCAGATGAACCCATTCGTCGTCGGCGTCCGCTTCGAGCCGTCGATCGCGGCGACGCGGCCTCGCTCGACCGACACGGAGAGGCTGCACGAGTCGGGGCAATCGAGCGGACAGGCCGTGTCGACCGTGCTCCGGCCCCAGGTGCGCGGGGGCTTCGTGGGCATGCCGCCAGTCTACCATCCGCGTCGACGGCGGCCGCCGTCGGTCGGGGACCTCAGAGACCCTGGCAGCGTCAATGGTTGAGCCGAGCCGAGATTTCGACGTATCGTCTGGAGCGTCGGCCCCTTGGACATTGCCCATGCGTCGTCGCCGTTGGATTCTCGCGCTGCTCGCTCTGATCGTGGTCGCGGCCGCCGTTGTCTCGATGCGACGCGCTGGTGGTGCGGCCGTGGACGTGACGGCCGAGCCGGCACGCCGCCAGGCCGTGTTCCGGGCGTCGGTCACCGCCTCGGGCGAGATCGTCGCGACGCGCTATGCCGACATCGGCTCGAGCGTCATGGGTAAGATCGTCGAGCTCAACGTGAAGGAGGGCGACACGGTCAAGGCCGGCCAGGTGCTGGCGCGGATCGACCCGGTCCAGGCCCGGGCCGACCTGACCGCGGCCCAGGCGTTCATCAGGGCGCTCGAGTCGGAGGCGCTGGCGGCCGACGAGCAGGTGCGGGCGGCCCAGGCCGACCGGGCGTTTGCCGCGGCCCGGCTTGGGCAGGCGGATCTCGAGTTGAAGCGAGCCCGGGACCTGCACGAGCAGCAGCTCCTGCCGCGCTCGGAACTCGACGCGCGCCAGGCCGAGTACGACAGTGCCGCCGCGCAGCTCAAGGCCGCCGAGGCGGCCATCGACCGCGCACGCAACACGGGTCTCGCGTCGCAGGGGCGTGTCGGCCAGGCCCGGGCGCAGGCCACGCGGGCGCGCGATGTGGTCTCGAAGACCGAGGTCACCTCGCCGATGAACGGCGTGGTGTCACGCCTGCAGGTTCGCGAAGGCGAGATGGTGGTGATCGGCATCCAGAACCAGCCGGGCACCGTGCTGATGACCGTGTCGGATCTGTCGGCCATCGACGCCGAGGTGAAGGTGGCCGAGGCCGATGTGCTCCGGCTGAAGCTCGGGCAGGCGGCCACCGTCGTCCTCGAGGCGTTGCCAGGCCGTGAGTTCCGGGGACGCGTCGTCGAGATCGGGGCCAGTGCGCTCCCGGTGACTGGCGCTGCGGCCGCGGCGCGCGAGTTTCGGGTGCTGGTGAGGCTCGACCAGGCCGATGCCGCGCTCAGGCCGGGCCTGACCTGCGATGTCGAGATCCTGACCGACGAGCGTGCGAACGTGATCAGCGTTCCGCTCCAGTCGGTGGTGCTGAGGCCGGCGGGCGGTGGCGCAGTCGGGTCAGGGAGGGAGCAGCCCGGCGTGTTCGTCGTGGAGGACGAGCGCGCGCGTTTCACGCCGGTGAAGACCGGGATCATCGGCGGGCTCGACATGGAGGTCTCTGGCCTCGACGAGAAGGCGCTCGTCGTGAGCGGTCCTTACCAGGCGCTGCGTGACCTCGCCGACGGGGCGCGTATTCGCGTGCAGACGTCGACGGGACGCTGAACGGCGCCACGCACGGCAGCCGGCCGTGTGCGGCCGCGAAACGGACACACAAGGGTGCAGGCCGAGATCCACGGAGCGTTTCGCGATGGGGCCGAGGCCGCTTGGCAGGCCGTCGGGACGCTTCGTGCCCACCCTCTTCGCACGAGCCTCGGCACGCTCGCCATCCTCGTGGCCGTGGCAACCGTGGCCAGCGTCATCACCGTGCTCGACGGCGTGAAGCGGTTCGCTCGCGAGAGCGCCGAGCGGGCCTTCGGAAGCGAGACCTTCGTCGTCGCCCAGATTGCTTCGACGGGGCGGGTCAGCCGGCGCGAGCTCGAGCGCAAGCTGCAGCGCAACCCGGTGATCCGGCGCGCCGACCTCAAGTTTCTCGACAAGCACGCGTCGGGCCTCGTCATCTACGCGCCGAGCGTGCTGCGGAACGCCAGCGTGTCGGCCGAGGGTCGCACCTACGACTATGCCGCGGTGACCGGTACGACCGCGGAGCTGAGCCGCATTCGCGACTTGGGGATCGTTGCCGGCCGCTTCTTCGGCAAGGACGAAGAGAGCAGGGCGGCGCAGGTGGCCGTGATCGGCGCCGACATCGTGGACACCGTGTTTCCTGGGCGAGACCCCCTCGGGCAGACCATCCGGGTCGCCGGCCGCGGCTTTGAGGTCGTCGGCATCCAGGGGCGCCTCGGGTCGTCGGGTGGCGCGTCACTCGACCGCTCTGTCTGGATCCCGCTGCTCGCGTTCGAGCGCGCGTTCGGCCCGCCCGCCACGCTGCAGATCTTCGCGCGACCCGTGCGGGCCGGCGCCACCACCCCGGCGGAGGATCACGCGCGAGCCACGCTCAGGGCCCGGCGCGGCCTCGGGCCCGGCATCGAGGACACCTTCGACATCCTCCTGCCCGAGGCGGCGCGGGGATTCGTGCAGCAGATCTCGTCGCGGATCGGCATCGCGGCGGTCCCGATTGCCGTCATGGCCCTGCTGGCGGCCGTCGTCGTGGTCACCAACACCGTGCTCGTGTCGGTGAGCCAACGGACCCGCGAGATAGGCGTCAGACGCGCGCTCGGCGCCCGCCGACGCCAACTGATGTTCGAGGTGTTTGCCGAGTCGGGCCTCGTGGCCATTGCGGGGGGGAGCCTCGCGCTGATCCTGGTCTGGCTGCTCACCGGGGTCCTGTCGAAGCTGACCGGTTTTGGGCTGACGCTGGCGCCGTCGACCGCATTCTGGTCGCTCTTCTCCGCGTCGGTCGCAGGCATCGTGGCCGGCTGGTACCCCGCGCGGCGTGCGGTCCGCATCGACATCATCGCGGCCTTGAGGAACGAGTGAGATGGCCCTGGTGCAGCGCACGGCCTTCACGCGATGGCGCACCGAGCTCTTCGAGTCGTGGTCGCTGGCGCTCGACTCCGTCCGCACCCAACCCACCCGGTCGACGCTCGCCATCATCGGCATCGTCATCGGGATCGTCACCGTGGTGATCGTGGCCTCGGTCCTGGCAGGCCTGCGCAACTCGGTCGCGGATCTGTTCCGCGATCTGGGCACCGACAACGTGTTCGCCTTCCACCTGACGGGAGACCCCTACTCGCCGCCCTCGGAGCGGGAGGCGCGGCGCCAGCCGCTGGAGCCGGTCTTCGCGCGCGAGCTCGCTCGCCGCGGCGACGCCATTCGCGACGTGGCCCTGCAGGTGATCGTGCCCTCGGTCGTCAACGGCCGCGCCTTGACCGCGCGCGTCGGCAGCGCCGAGTCGGACACGGTGCTCGTCGAGGGCGCGTCCTCCAACTTCTTCGACATCGTCGGGGGCGAGTTCGCCGCCGGGCGTCCCTTCACCGAGCTCGAGGACCGCGCGGGCGCGCGGGTGGCCGTGATTGGCGCCAACCTGGCGAAGGCGTTGTTTGGCGGATCGGGACGCGGGCGCTCGATCGGCCAGCAGGTGCTGCTCGACGGCGAGTCGTACTACGTCGTGGGCGAGCTGGTACCGCGGCGCGGGGGTTTCTTTGGGGAGAACCGGCAGGACAACGTCATGTCGTTGCCGGTCGGCGCCGTCCGTCGTCGCTTCTCCGAGGCCAAGAACACCGTGCTCTACGTCCGCTCGGAACCCGGGCGCCTCGAAGAGACGAAGGTCGAGACCGAAGCCATCTTGCGGCAGCTGCGCGGGCTTGCCCCGGGGGAACCCAACGACTTCAACCTCTCGACCTCCGAGCAGATCATCGCGACGTTCGACCGGGTGAGCCTCGCCATCGGGCTCGCCACGATCGCGCTGGCTGGCGTCAGCCTGTTCATTGGGGGCATCGGCATCGCCAACGTCATGATCATCAGCGTGACCGAGCGCACGCGCGAGGTGGGCGTGAGGATCGCGATTGGGGCCAAGCGTCACGAGGTGCTGCGGCAGTTCCTGCTCGAGGCCATGCTGCTGTCCGGCATTGGCGGGGTCGTGGGCCTCGCCATTGCCCTCGGGATCAGTCAGACGATCCGCTGGCTCGCGCCGGGATTCTCGTCCGGGGCCCCGCTGTGGGTGATCATCGCGGGTATCGTCAGCGCGCTCGGCACCGGCATCGTGGCGGGCTACTGGCCGGCCCGGCGCGCGGCAGGCCTCGATCCCGTCGAGGCGCTACGCTATGAGTAGCGGCACCGTGCCGCCGCCGCCACATGCCGATCGGCCACGCGTCGTGGTGATTGGGGGCGGCTTTGGCGGGCTCACGCTGGCGAAGGCCCTGCGACGCGCCCCGGTCGACGTGACGCTGGTCGACCGACGGAACCACCACGTCTTTCAGCCACTCCTGTATCAGGTGGCCACGGCTGGCCTGTCTCCCGCGGACATCGCCTCGCCCATCCGCTGGATCCTGCGTCGGCAGCGCAATGCGCAGGTGCTGCTGGCCGAGGCGCGTGGCATCGACGTCGCCGAGCGCCGCGTTCACCTCGACATCGGTGAGCTTCACTACGATGTCCTCGTCGTGGCATCGGGCGCGACCCACGCGTACTTTGGCCGCGACGAGTGGAAGGAGCGAGCGCCGGGCCTGAAGACGCTCGACGATGCGCTGGCGATGCGCCGGCGGGTCCTGCTGGCCTTCGAGAGGGCAGAGCGGACGACCGATCGGGGGGCGCAGTCGAGGCAGCTCACGTTCGTCGTCGTGGGCGGAGGGCCAACCGGCGTGGAGTTGGCCGGCGCTCTGGCCGAGATCGCTCGGCACGCGCTCAGCCGCGAGTTCAAGGCCATCGACCCGGGATCCGCGCGCATCGTCCTTTGCGAGGGTGGGCCCCGGCTGCTCCCGACGTTTCCCGAGCCGCTCGGGCAGTACGCCGAGCACGCGCTCCGTGAGCTGGGTGTGGAGGTCAGGACGGGGACCGTCGTGACCGGCATCGATGAGGATGGCGTCACGCTCGGCGAGGTGCGGATCGATACGGAGACGGTGTTGTGGGCGGCCGGCGTTTCCGCGTCTTCGCTCGGGCGTGCGATGCAGGTTCCCGTCGACCGCGTCGGACGCGTGCTCGTGGAGCCCGACCTGACCGTGCCCGGGCACCCTGAGGTGTACGTGATCGGCGACCTGGCGGCGTTCACCCACCAGGACGGACGTCCCCTGCCCGGCGTTGCCCAGGTGGCGATTCAGCAGGCCGGCGTCGCTGCGGCCAACATCGTGCGCAGCCTTCGTGGGCTGCCGCGGCGGCCCTTCCGCTACCGCGATCCCGGCAACATGGCCACCATCGGTCGCGCGCACGCGGTGGCTGACTTTGGGAGGCTCCAGGTCCGGGGCTGGCCGGCGTGGCTCTTGTGGCTGCTCATCCACGTCATCTACCTGACGGGTTTTCGCAACCGCCTGGTCGTCCTCGTGCAGTGGTCGTTCGCGTACTTCACCTATCAGCGCAGCATCCGCCTGATTACCGGGGAGGATCTCCCATCGCGACGATCCTGAGCCTGCTGGTCGCCCTGGCGGCCGTGATCGCGGCCTTCATGCCCGTGTCGGCAGCCGTCGTCGAGCGGTACTACAGCCGGACGCTCGTGGCGACCTGGGTCCAGGCATGGCGCCACCCGGGCGGCGCGTGGCCACGCGTGGGCGGTGCGCTCTCGTTGACTGTCGGCATGGTGGCGAGCCTCTACCTCGTGTTCCTGGCGACGTGGGGACTGAACTACCGACGCGAACCGGTGTGGCGGCACGTCGCGTTCGACGAGTCGCGCGTGACACGGACGTCGATCGAGTCCATGGCCTCGCGTGCCGTGGCTGAGCTCAATCGCCTCCATCCGACGGCGCATCGCGCGTCGTGGCCGGACGGCAACGCGCTGGTTCGAGCGATGGCGCCGGCGTTCGCCGCCGTGCAGGGCGAACTGGGGCTGGCGCACGCGGCGACTCCCGGTGCTCCGAAACCGACGGTGTTCGGGCCCTACTTCCGATGGACCTCAGTGTCGGGGATGATCGACCCCTTCTTCCTCGAGGTCATGCTCACGCCCGATGCCCTGCCGTTCGAGCGGCCCGCACTGCTTGCGCACGAGTGGGGCCACCTCGCCGGCTTTGCCCACGAGGCCGAGGCCGGTTTTGTGGGGTGGGTGACGGCGATGCGTGCCGGTGAGCAGGCGCAGTACAGCGCGTGGCTCGACCTGTATCCGCGGTTGACCGCAGCGCTGCCGACCGACACGCGAGCCCGGCTGGATCGCGCGCTCGCGGAAGGACCGCGGTCTGACTATCGAGCCATCGCGAGGCGGTTGGCCAAGGCGTCGCCGCGCCTGCAGCGCGTCGCCTGGCAGGGATACGACGGTTTTCTGAGGGCCAACCGGGTCGCCGAGGGCGTGGCCAGCTACGACCGCGTCGTCACCCTCGTCGTCGGCACCCGGTTTGGCGACGGCTGGACGCTCGGCGCCGCGGGGTCATGAACCGCTGCGCCCCTCGAGCCTGACGCCGCCGTTCACGACCTCGAGCCGGATCCTGGCGCCCCCGCCGTTGATGCGGCCCTCGAGGCGCCGGCGCGACGACTCGGTGGAGTCGACCGAGAGTCCACTGGTTGAGATGCCGCCGTTCACCGTCGTGGCCGAGATGTCGGCCTTCGCCGAATCAGGCAGGGCCAGGCGCACGCCGCCGTTGACGGTCTCGAGGGTCACACCGTCCTGGTGCAGGACGGCTACCTCGACGTCGACACCGCCGTTGGTCGTGCTGGCCTTGACCGTGCCCGTCAGGCCGCGCCCCTCGACGCCGCCGTTGGTCGTCTCGGCCTCGACCCGACCCGCGATCTGACGCACACTGATCCGACCGTTGGTGTTGCCGATCCGCACCGAGGCCGTGCCCGGCATCTCGACGTAGTAGTCCACCCTCGCGTGGCCGCTCGAGAACATGCCGCCCGACGGCGCCTTCGTCTCGACCCGCACGAGGCCGGGTTCGACCGTGTCCTTGATCTCGACCCGCTTCAGGGCCTCGCGGGCACCGTCCTCCGTGCCGCCCTTGGCGACGCGCTCGGCCCGCACGTGCACTTTCCCATCGCGCGACGGTTCGACCTCGATGGTGCCGTTGGTGTTGACGATCTCCACCCGTCCGTCGGCAGAGAGGTCGAAGGTCTTCGTCCACTCGTCGCGTGCCTCCGCGGACAGGTGGGAGAACGCGAGCTCGCACGCCGACGCGGCCGCGGCCGCCAGGACCACGACGCACGTGGCAACGAGCCTCTTCCAGGGTCGAGCAGCCGTGACTGGCATGGGGTGACGTCTCCTCCGTCTGGCGTAGACGTAGCTCGGCCGGTCGAAGTTCGGCCTGTCAGGCCTGCTTCGCGCCAGACTGCTGCAGGGCCGCGACGAACCGACGCACCTGCTCGTCGGCGTCGTCCGGCAGCTGGGCAAAGGCCACGCCGAAGGTATAGGTGACGGTGCTCCCGTCCACCGTGTAGCGGCTGTGGACGATTTCCCCTCGCACCAGCGTCACTGTCCGATCGTCGAGCGCGAGGGAGAACTCGTGGAGGCCCAGGGGCGACAACTGGGTGGCCGTGTCGATGAGCATGCCGCCGACGCTCATCTGGCGCACCTCGATCGGCTGCTCCTCGGGCCCCACGCGCCCCGGCACGGGCTTGAGCAAGTTGATCCTTGGCGCACGGCGCCGTTCGATGGACACGTGTCACCTCCTCGCCGGCAGCGCGTCGCCCTCGTGCGGCGCACGCGGGGGGTAGTGCGACGCCACGTACTCGTCGATCAGGGCACGGAACTGCGCCGACAGCTGATCGTAGGTGCCCTGCAAGGTCACCGCGTGCCGACCGTCGATGTAGACCGGGCAATGCGGCGCCTCGCCCGTTCCCGGAAGGCTGATCCCGATGTTGGCCGCCTTCGATTCTCCCGGGCCATTCACGATGCAGCCCATCACCGCGAGGGTCAGCGCCTCGACTCCCTCGTGCCGGCGCTTCCACTCGGGCATCTGCTCGCGCACGTAGCCCTGCACGCGTTCGGCCAGCTCCTGGAAGGTCGTGCTCGTCGTGCGTCCGCATCCAGGACAGGCGGTCACGCTCGGCGCGAACGAACGGATTCCCAGCGCCTGGAGCAGTTCCTGGCAGGCGTACACCTCCTCGCGGCGATCACCGCCGGGACGTGGCGTGAGCGACACCCGGATCGTGTCGCCGATACCCTCAGCCAGCAGCACGGCCATGGCGGCCGACGACCAGACGAGTCCCTTCAGGCCCATGCCCGCCTCGGTCAGGCCCAGGTGGAGCGGCTGGTCGGTTGCCCGCGAGAGCTGGCGATACACGGTGATGAGGTCGCGGGGCCTGGACACCTTGCAGGAGATGATGATCTGGCCCTTGGCGAGCCCGCACTCCAGCGCGAGCGCGGTCGATTCGAGCGCGGAGAGGATCATGCACTCGTTGTAGATCTCCTCCGACGATCGCCCGAGCGCGCGGTCGGTGTTCTCCTGCATCTTGCGCATCACCAGCTCCTGGTTGAGCGAGCCGGCATTGACGCCGATACGCACGGGGCGGCCGCAATCGCGCGCGACCTTGCAGATGGTCGCGAAATTGTCGTCGCGGCGCGCGCCGGTGCCGACGTTTCCGGGGTTGATGCGGTACTTGTCGAGCGCCTCGGCACAGGCCGGGTGTTGCGTCAGGAGGAGGTGCCCGTTGTAGTGGAAGTCTCCGATCAGAGGGGCCAGGCACCCGGCGTCGACCATTCTTCGCTTGATCTCCGGCACCGCCGCCGCGGCTTCGTGCGTGTTGACCGTCACCCGCACCATCTCGGACCCTGCCTCGGCGAGCTCGATGCACTGACGGGCCGTGCCTTCGACGTCGGTGGTGTCGGTGCTCGTCATCGACTGGACCACGATCGGCGCGCCGCCGCCCACCTGGACCTGGCCCACGCGGACTCCAACCGTTCGGTGCAACTTCAACGTCTCCATGGCGCTCACTCGTCCACCTCGCCCGCGCGGATGCTGTCGACGAACGACCGAACGACCTCGAGCGCCAGGGGCGTCGGATCGACGAACTGGAGCCCCGCAACGTAGGTGACGGTGTCTCCGTCGACCGCCACGCGGGCGTGCACGACGCGCGCGTGCAAGCTCACTGCCCGGTGGCCCAGTGAGATCCGGAAGTCGTGGTCGACCCGGGGCGACAACGGCGCCGTCGTCTCAACGGTCATGCCGCCCAGGCTCAGCTGTCTGACCTGCACGCGCTCGTCCAGGGTGATGAGGTGGCCCTCCACCTCGGCCAGAAGGTCGACTCTTGGTGTCCGCCGCCGGTCTGGCATCCAGTCGAACGTCTTGGTCATGACGCGCGGGGTTGCTCTCCGTTCCTTCAGTCGACGCGCACGACGGACCTCGTGCTCCGGTGGCTCCGGAGGACCTCGGCGCCGAGGCGCTTGGCCAGGTACAGCTTCGACTCGCCGTTGTCCTCGGGGTGTCGCTCGAACTTGACGACCTCGAACGCCAGGTGGGCCAACGTCCCCCGCATGTGGTGGAACCGGTTCTTCGTCTTGACGACGATGACGTCGAAGCCCTCCGTGAGGGCCCAGCCTTCCTGTTCCTCGGTCAGGGCGCGATAGAACCCCCGGCCCCGCCAGTCGCTGCGCGTTCCGCCGATCCAGCTGTAGAGGACGCGGCGCGACGAGAAGTCGACCGCATCGCGAATCCGCGCGACCAGGTCGGCCAACTTGGGGTCGCGCTCGTCGCCGGTCACCTCGTGCGACACCTTGTAGGCCACCGGGATCACGACGGTCGGGTCGTCCGGCAGGCGCGTTTCGGCCATCAGGATCGAGTGAGGCCGACCCTGCAGGCGCTCCACGATCTCGGCTGCCGTCTTTCGATGCGGGAACTCGCCGAAGAACTCCTCGATGTACTGGATCTCGAGGGCTCCCTGTTCGAGGCCGTACTGCCTGATGCTGTACGTCGATGTGGGCGGTTCGCTCGACACGCGTTCGGTCCTCACCCGATCCGAATGCCCGACATTATACGAGGGCGCGCTCGGCCGCCCACGGCTCGTCGGAATCGATCACACGCTGGCCGCCGCCGCGGCCACGGACGGCTGGCGAGGACGCCGGCGCCGATCGAAGAGCGGCCGGGCCAGCACCCTGACGCTTCGCCGCCAGGCTTCGTAGAGGTAGAAGGCTGGCGTCCGGTCGGCGAGCAGCACGGTGTCGTCGGGGTTGACGACGATGCTGACCTCGATGTTCGGGGCGGCCCCCACGGGCAGCCAGTGACGCCGGCACGCCAGGTACACGTGGCGCATCACCCGCACCATGTCCTCGTAGCGCGGGCTCGGCCACTCCTCCATGTCGCAGCCCACCGTGGGCCGGAAGATGCACACGGTCGGGAAGCAGCCCAGGCCGGTGATCGCGTCGATGGCCTTGAGCGTCTCGTCGATCGGCTCGATGCCGGCAATGATCTCGCCCGACACGGCCCCTCGTGTCATCTTCTCCGCGCAGTACTGCATGGCCTCGAAGAAGAGCGGCTGCCCGAGGATGCGCGCCTTGCCCGGGCAGACCTCGGCGAACCACGCAGGGTCGAAGAGCTCGACGCAGAACGACACGTGATCGGCGCCGGCACCGATGAGCCGGTCGTACGCTGAGAAATCACGCTCGGGCGTCAGCTGGATTCCCACCAGCATGCCGACCTCGTTCTTCACGGCATTCACGTAAGGGAGGATGGCCTCGATGCCCCGATTGCCCTGGAAACCGCCGTTGAAGTGCACGAACGTGGCGCCCGACTCGTCGCGGGCTGCGCGGCACGTCTCGACCACGTCCTCCACGGTCTTGCTGGCGGCCTCCGCGTCGCCGACGTTGCGACCAGTCGTGCAGAAACGGCAGTTGAGCCGCGGGTCGAAGTTCCAGAAGGCGCAGACGGCGTTCACGTAGATGCCGAGGTAGGTTCCTTGCAGCACGCCGACGCGCTGCATCGGCACGCCCTGCGAGGTTGCGCGTGAATACCACGCCGGCTCCGCGGGGATCCTGACCGGATAGCGGGTGTCCGACCGCGTGTCGTGAACCCGGTAGCCGTCGCCGGGCGAACCCTCGAGCACGTAAGGCGAGTCCTTGACGAAGTGCTCGACGACCGGCGCATTCACCCAGACTGCGGGTTTGACGAGCGATCCAGTTGGCAGCACCAGTTCGAGGCCCGACCCGAGCCCCGCCCGCGTTCGGGAAATCCCTCGCGCGCCGGTGAGGTCGACCACGTCCGGGACGCGAATGCCGCGACAGAAGAGGTCGATCTCGAGCTCGCAGGCGTTGAGTGGCATGAACCGGCGGTGGCGGCAGGCGCCGCAGGTCCGATTATATGCGGCCTAGGGTTTCTCTTTTTCTCGCTGGCGTCGTTCGAGTTCCGCGAGCACGGCCTGCACCTCGCGTCGGGCTTGCTCCTCGCGCCTGCTGCGGATGGCATCCTTGATGCCTTTGACCAGCCACTGGCTGCCGAGGGTGAGCGCGGCCGTCGTCGCGGCCATCTGGGCGAGCTCGCCCGGGGAAAAGGCCCCGAATGACTGGGCCTCGGGCGGCGTGACCATCGACAGGTACTCACGATGGGTCAGCGAGGTGGACGGTGCAGCCCCGCGGCTCAGGGTCTCCTCGCCCACGAAGTCGGCGAACCTCGGCAGCCGTCCCTCGATGTCGACCGAGAAGACCGGTCCCTGGGGCTCTGGCAGACGGATCGCGGACTCTCGCTCGAGCCCGCGACGAATCCGGTCGAGCGAGACGGGAGGCAACGGCGTGCCCTCCGGTGACGCGGTCCCCGGTGGCTGCTGCGGATCCTGGTCGCCGCGGCCCGAGGGCGATGCCGCCTGCGCCGCGACGCACGGGTCAGCCATGACCGCCGCCAGGGTGGCGGTCATGAACCCGGAGACCATGCGGCGCAGGATCACATTCGTTTAGACCGCGCACGGAGCAGCCCGGTTGGCTACTGCTCGTCAGCCGATGGGCCGTAGATCGACGGAACTGGCACGTCCCGAAGGCGCAGGTAGACGCTCATCTGGCCCCGGTGGTGCACGGTGTGGTTGAACACAAAAGAACGGAGCACGCCCGCCTTCGGCATGGTGAGCACGACCTGCTCGCCCGACGTGAGCGACCACGACTGCATCAGCTGGGCGTCGCTGGCGTCGGCGATATGCGTGCGTGCCGCGGCGACGTGCCTGTCGAACTCGGCCAGCAGGGCGGCCGCGTTCTCGTGGGTCGCATGGAGGCTCTCTCGATCCACCGAGTCCATGTCGAACCTGTCGCGGCTGAGCGTGATGGGGACCCACGACGGGATGTTCGCGATGTGCGCGGCCAGCTCCGCGATGGTCATCGACTTGGCGTGCGGTTTCCAGGCAGGGTCGGAGAACGGGACGCGTTCGAGCACGCGCCGGGTGACGGCCATTTCGTGATCGAACTCGGGGAGCAGCGCATCCTTGATCGCCATGAGGCCTCCTTGAGATCTCCGTTCCTGCAGTCTAGCACTCGGGGTTCGGCGATCGTGACGTGAAGAGACCCGTCACGCGAGGTGTTCCATCAGCAGCCGGTGGAAGTGGTGGACGCCGGTTTCGCGCGCGGGCGAGTAGCGGCCACGCGAGTACAGCCTCGACCGCACGCCACGCTGGACGGCCTCGACGACGACCTCGTCCTCCCGCTCCACGCGATCCAGGTCCACGCTGGCGCCCGCGCCAAGTTGGGCCGGGTCCCACACGTACGAGAGGAAGGAGACACGCGTGCGATCCACCGCGAGCGGCCGGACGACGTTCAAGGAGATCCCCCACGGGTAGACGTTGATCATCGTGTTGGGGAACACCCAGAAGTAGTAGGCCGCGATCGACTGGCCGTGGTCGGGTGACGACCGGGGCAAATCGAACGTCGCGTCGCCCCCGCTGGCAACCCCAACCTGCACGTTCGACCACCGAAACAGCTCGGTCCGGTATTGCGTGTAGTCGAGCGCCGCGGCGAGGCCCGCGTGCACGAACGGGACGTGAAACCCCTCCAGGTAGTTGTCGCAGTAGAGCGCCCAGTTGGCACGCACGAGGTACTCGCGCGACCGGCTGGGATCGAACACCGCCTGCCCGAGTGGCAACCACCCGACGCGAGCCTCGACCTCAGTGATGACCTCGTCGAACGCGACCAGGGGTGTGACCGACGTGAACAGCAGCTTGCCCCACTGCCGCAGCGGCAGCGCGGGAAGGCTCTCGGACGGCCGCGGGAAGTCGCGCGCAGCCTCGAACTCGGGCATCGACACGAAGCGCCCGTCGAGCGCGAAGCGGCGCCCGTGGTAGCGACAGCGGAGGCCGCCGGTGATGGAGGGTGCCTCGCACACCAGCATGCCCCGGTGGGTGCACACGTTCGACAGGCAATGCAGGCGGTCGTCGGTGTCGCGCGTGAGCAGGACGGGCTCGTCGACGCAGCCCTCGAGCACCGTGGTCGGCACGACCTGCCCAGGCACCTTCACCTGATCGATGTCGCCGACGAATTGCCAGCTGCGCGCAAAGACACGCTCGCGCAGCCGCTCGAACGTGGCCGGGTCGGTGTAGAACGACCCCGGCAGCGTCTCGGCCTCTGCGATCGCTGCGCGGATCTGGTCGGGCTCGATTGCCATGGTGGGTGGCCCGGCTGCGCACGGCCCCTTGCGGCGCGCCTCCATTGGCGCGACGATGACACAGAGGTGGCTGGTCGTGCGGCCGAGCGAGGATATCACCGTGAGGTCAGAACCGGGAACACCCGCCGGATCGACCGGTGCCGATGCCCCGGGGGTGGCGCAGTTCCACGGGGGGCTGGTGTCAGGCCCATTCACGCTGCACGACGGGACCGCGGTCGCGATTCGCTCCATCCGCCCGGACGACGAGCCCGCGATGGTGCACTTCCACGAGTCGCTCTCGGACCAGTCCGTCTACCTCCGGTACTTCCACCCGCTCAAGCTCGGGGTCCGAGTCGCGCACGAGCGTCTCGAGCGCATCTGCCACGTCGATCCCGCCCACGAGATGGTGCTGGTGGCCGAGCGCGCCGGGCCGACGGGCGGGGATATCGTGGCGGTGGGACGCCTGACCCGTCAGCAGGCCGGCCGCGATGCCGAGTTCGCCATCGTCGTCAGCGATGCCGCACAGGGGCAGGGACTCGGGACCGAGATGCTGACGCGTCTCGTGGCAGGCGGCCGGCAGGCCGGACTCGCGCGCATCACGGGCGAGATCCTCCCCGAGAACCGGGCGATGCAGGCGGTGTGCGAGAGGATTGGCTTCACTTGCGCGTACCTCGGCACCGAGGGCCTCGTGCACGCGGAGCTCGATCTCGGCTGACGCGGCGGCCTCGCCGCTACTTCCGCTGGAAGTCCACCTTCGGAGCCTGCTGCGCGTCGGCTGGCGCCTCGTAGTACGGGTATTCCTTGAAGCCGAAGACGGCCGCCGTGACGTTGGACGGGAACCGCCGCCGCAGCGTGTTGTACTCGAGGATGCGTTCGTTGTAGCGCATGCGGGCCACGGCGATGCGGTTCTCGGTGCCGGACAGCTCGTCCATCAGGCGGTTGAACGACTCACTCGATCGAAGCTGCGGGTAGTTCTCGACGATCGCGAGCAACCGGGCCAGCGCCGACGACTGCTCGTTGGCCGCGGCGATGGTCTCCTCGGGCGTTCGCGCGCCGGCCAGTTTCGCTCGCGACTCGGCGATGCGTCCAAAGACCTCCTGCTCCTGTCCCGCCACGCCCTTGACGGTCTCGACCAGGTTCGGGATGAGGTCGTTGCGACGCATGAGCTGGTTCTGTACCTCTCCCCACGCACCCTTGATGGCTTCTTCGCCGGACGTGAAGCGGTTGTAGGAGCAGCCCGGCAGCGCAAGCAGAACGATGGCCAGCGTGCCGGTGGCCAGAAGGGTGCGGGGGAGCCAGGCGAAGCGTTCAGTCATGGCGCGTCTCGTCGTTGGAAAAGAGCGGTCGCGTGGAAGTGTATCAGAGGATCAACATGCCGAGCACTGGCGGCGGCACTGCAGGTGTTCGCGCGCCGATCCGATACGCCGGCACAGCGCATCCTACAGCCCGTCGAGTCATCGGTGGTAAGCTAGCCCACCGGGCTTCCCGCAAGATCTCGACCCGTTCACGCGTGGCGTGGTGCGCGCGTGTGGCGACGGCGTGGGTGCCCCTGTCGACAAAGGAACCGCCCGGAGCCCAGGGCGCCGGGCCATGCGACCCATGAAAACGACCGCCTCCAAGGACACGGCCGACGTCAATCCCATCGAGACTCGCGAGTGGCTGGAGTCGCTCGACTACGTCATCGAATCGAGCGGCCCCGTCAGGGCTGCCCGGCTCCTGCGGCAGCTCGAGATTCACGCTCGACGCTACGGCGTGAAGCCGCCGTTCACGGCCAACACGCCCTACGTGAACACGATCCGGGCCGAGGACCAGGTCACGATGCCCGGCAGCAACGAGATCGAACGGCGCATCAAGAGCCTCGTTCGCTGGAATGCGCTCGCGATGGTGGTGCGGGCCAACAAGCTCGAGGACGGCATCGGCGGCCACATCTCGACCTATGCGTCGGCGGCGACCCTGTACGAGGTCGGATTCAATCACTTCTTCCGTGGCCGGGGCGAGTCGGGCGCCGACGGCGACCTCATCTTCTTCCAGGGACACGCCGCGCCGGGGATCTACGCCCGCGCGTTCCTCGAGGGCCGCGTGTCGCTCGAGCAGCTCGAGCGGTTCCGCCGCGAGCTGAAGCCCGGCGGGGGCCTTTCGTCGTACCCGCACCCCTGGCTGATGCCCGACTTCTGGGAGGTGCCAACCGTGTCGATGGGGCTCGGCCCCATCATGGCGATCTACCAGGCGCGGTTCAGTCGGTTCCTCGAGGATCGCGGGCTCCGCGCGATGAACGCGCGCAAGGTCTGGTGCTTCATGGGCGATGGCGAGACCGACGAGCCCGAGGCGCTGGGCGCGATCACGCTCGCCGCACGCGAGAAGCTCGACAACCTGATCTTCGTGATCAACTGCAACCTGCAGCGACTCGACGGGCCGGTGCGCGGCAACGGCCAGATCATCCAGGAGCTCGAGGCCGCCTTCCGCGGGGCCGGCTGGAACGTCATCAAGGTGCTCTGGGGGCGCGAGTGGGATGCCCTGCTCGCCAAGGACCGCGACGGCATCCTCGCACGCCGCATGGGCGAGATCGTCGACGGTCAATACCAGAAGTACGCCGTCGAATCGGGTGACTACGTTCGCCAGCACTTCTGGGGGGCCGATCCTCGCCTGCTGGACATGGTGCGGCACCTGTCCGACGAGCAGCTGAAGAAGATGCGCCTCGGGGGGCACGACCCCGAGAAGGTCTACAACGCCTACCTGAGCGCGCTGAGCCACCGCGGGGCGCCGACGGTCATCCTCGCCCGCACGATCAAGGGCTACGGACTCGGCGAAGCTGGCGAGGGCAAGAACATCACCCACCAGCAGAAGAAACTCAACGAGGACGAGCTCGCGGCGTTTCGCACGCGGTTCGGGATCCCGGTCTCCGACGAGGATCTCGCCGAGATCCCGTTCTACCGGCCGCCGGACGACTCGCCCGAGATTCAGTACCTGCGCGAGCGTCGGCGCACGCTCGGCGGTCCCGTGCCCGAGCGCAAGGTGGTGGCGCCCCCGATCGAGTTGAAGCCGTCGTTCGACGAGCTCTTCGAGGAGTTCTACCGGGGCACCGACGGGCGTCGCGCGTCCACGACGATGGTGTTCGTCAGGATGCTGTCGAAGATGCTGCGGGACAAGGAACTCGGACACCTGGTGGTTCCCATCGTCCCCGACGAAGCTCGCACGTTCGGCATGGAGTCGCTCTTCCGGCAGGTGGGCATCTACTCGCACGTCGGCCAGCTGTACGAGCCGGTCGACATGGACACCCTGCTGTACTACAAGGAAGCCACGAACGGCCAGATCTTCGAAGAAGGCATCACCGAGGCAGGGTCGCTCTCGTCGTTCATCGCCGCCGGCACGGCCTATGCGACGCACGGCGTCAATACGATTCCGTTCTTCATCTTCTACTCGATGTTCGGGTTCCAGCGGATTGGCGACCTGATCTGGGCCGGGGCCGACATGCGCACGCGCGGGTTCCTGCTCGGAGGCACGTCGGGCCGAACGACGTTGGCGGGTGAAGGGCTGCAGCACCAGGACGGCCACAGCCACCTGCTGGCACTGCCCGTGCCCAACTGCAGGAGCTATGACCCGGCGTTTGCCTTCGAGATGGCGGCGATCATCCAGGACGGCATCCGGCGGATGTATCACGACGGCGAGAGCGTGTTCTATTACCTCACCGTCATGAACGAGCAGTACGCGCAGCCGGCCATGCCGGACGGCGCAAAGGAGGGCATCCTGAAGGGCCTCTACCGCCTGCGTCCTGGCTCGCTCGAGAAGCCGAAGCTCCGCGCGCAGCTGTTCGGCAGCGGTGCCATCCTGCCCGAGGTGCTCAAGGCCCAAGCACTGCTCGCGGACAAGTACGCGGTGGGGGCCGACGTGTGGAGCGTGACGAGCTACACGGAGCTCTATCGGGAGGGCAACGCGTGCGAGCGGTGGAACATGCTGCATCCCACAGCGACGCCACGCGTACCGTTCGTCACCGAGTGCCTCGGTGGCACCGAGGGTGTCCTGGTGGCCGCCAGCGACTATGTGAAGGCGCTGCCGCGCGCCATCGACCGGTGGATGCCGCGCCCGCTCACGTCGTTGGGCACCGACGGTTTCGGACGCAGCGAGAGCCGGGCCGCGCTGCGCGACTTCTTCGAGGTCGACCACCGGTTCGTGACGGTGGCCACGCTGGTGGCCCTGCTTCGCGAGCGCGCGATCGAGGCCAGGATCGTCGAGCAGGCCATGAAGGACCTCGACATCAACCCGGACAAGCTCGACCCGGCGGTTTCCTAGGCGGCGCTGGAACCATGGTGACCAACGTCCTTCTTCCTGAACTGGGCGAGAACGTCAGCGGCGGGGACGTCTTGCGCGTCCTCGTGGCCGTGGGCGAAACCGTGGCCCGCGATCAGCCCGTGCTCGAGCTCGAGACCGACAAGGCCACGATCGAGGTCCCGTCGCCCGTGGCCGGGCGCGTGCAGGACGTGCGAGTGAAAGAAGGCGACCGCATCAAGGTCGGTGATCTGGTGCTGGTTGTCGACGAGGCCGAGGGCGGGGTCGAGGCGGGCGCTGGCGCGCCAGTTCGACCGGCAGCGGTCACCGTCCAGCGCGTCCATGCGGTTCCAACCAGCGCCGGCGAGGCGCCGCCAATCCCGATCGAGGATAAGCCGGGCATGCTCGAGGACGCGCTCGAAGAGGCCAGGGCCGCGACCCCGGCGGACGTTCGTCGTGCCCCGGTCGTCGAGTTCAGCCGCCCTCGAGCTGCAGGCGAAGGCAGCGAGCCACGCACGCTGGCTCCGGCCGCGCCGTCGGTCCGGCGAGCCGCGCGGGAACTCGGCGTCGACGTCAGCCAGGTGACCGGGTCTGGGCCCGGAGGTCGCATCTCGGTGGACGACGTCAAGATGCACGTGAAGCGCATCATGTCGTCGGGTGCCCCGCGCCCGGCAGCCGCGCCGCACGTGGGTGCGGCCCGTGCGCCGCTTCCCGATTTCTCGGCGTGGGGCCAGGTCGAACGACGTCCCATGCGCGCCGTGCGGCGCAAGACGGCCGAGCACCTGAGCGCGGCGTGGACCGAGATCCCTCACGTCACGCAGTTCGACAAGGCCGACATCACGTCGCTCGAGGAGCTGCGCCATCGTTACGCGGACCGCGCAGCCGATGTCGGCGGCAAGCTCACGGTGACGGCCATCGCCATCAAGGTGGTCGCCACGGCGCTCAAGGTGTTTCCGCAGTTCTGCGCCTCGGTCGACATGGCAGCCGAGGAGATCATCTACAAGCACTACGTCCACGTCGGCGTCGCCGTCGACACCGAGCGCGGACTCCTGGTGCCCGTGATTCGCGATGCCGACCGAAAGAGCATCGTCCAGATCTCGGTGGAGCTGTCGCAGGTCAGCGAGCGGGCCAGGGCCAACAAGCTGTCGCTCGACGACATGCAGGGCGGAACCTTCACGATCACCAACCTTGGCGGCATCGGCGGCACGCACTTCACGCCGATCGTCAATCACCCGGAGGTCGCCATCCTGGGCGTGTCGCGGAGTCGAATCGAGCCGGTGTTCATCGATGGCGAGTTCAAGCCGCGCCAGATGCTGCCCTTGTCGCTGTCGTACGACCACCGCGTCATCGACGGGGCCGATGGGATCCGCTTTCTGCGGTGGGTCGTCGAAGCGCTGGAGCAGCCCTTCCTGCTGTCGCTGGAAGGCTAGGAGCGTCGGGGTCCATGACTGAGCGCAAGACACAGGTGGCTGTCGTCGGCGGTGGGCCAGGCGGCTACGCGGCCGCCTTCCTCGGTGCCGACTTGGGCTTCGACGTGACGCTGGTCGACGAGGCCGCGAACCCGGGGGGCGTATGCCTCTACCGTGGCTGCATCCCCTCGAAAGCCCTGCTGCACGTCGCCCGGCTGCTGACCGAGGCGCGTCACGCGTCGGCGTGGGGTGTCGATTTCGACGCGCCGCGCGTGGACCTCGATCGCCTGCGGGCATGGAAGACGGCCGTGGTCGAGAGGCTGACCGACGGGCTCGGGCAACTCTCCCGCCAGCGCAAGGTGCGGTACGTCCGCGGGCGTGCGAGCCTTCTTGACCCCCACACCTTGAGCATCACGACCTCCGAGGACGAGGAGCACCTCGCGTTCGACCACGCCATCCTGGCCACGGGATCTCGACCGGCCACCATCCCGGGGCTCCCGCACGACAGCCCGCGCGTGGTCGATTCGACCGCGGCGCTCGACCTGCCCGACATCCCCGGCCGGCTGCTCGTGATCGGCGGAGGCTACATCGGCCTCGAGTTGGGCACTGTCTACGCGGCGCTGGGCTCGCGCGTCACCGTCGTCGAGATGATGTCGGGGCTGCTGCCGGGGGCCGATCGCGACCTCGTCGGGGTTCTCGCGCGGCGCGTGGAGCAGGCGTGCGACGCCGTGCGTCTCGGCACCAAGGTGGTTGGTGCGCGCGAGGAACCAGACGGCGTCTACGTCACGTTCGAGGGGCCGGAGGGGCGCGAGCCGGAGCAGCGCTTCGACCGCGTGCTCGTGGCCGTGGGACGCAAGCCCAACTCGAACGTGCCGGGGCTCGAGCAGACGCGCGTGGCGATCGATGCACGCGGGTTCATCGAGGTCGACGCCCAGCGGCGTACGGCCGAGCCCTCGATTTTCGCCATCGGCGACGTGGCGGGCGAGCCGATGCTCGCGCACAAGGCCTCGCATGAGGGTCGCGTCGCGGTGGAGGCGATTGCGGGCAAGAAGGTCGCCTTCGAGCCACGCGCCATTCCCGCGGTCGTGTTCACCGACCCCGAGGTCGCCTGGTGCGGCCTGACCGAGATGCAGGCCAAGGAACAGGGGACGCGCGTCGAGGTTGCCCGCTTTCCGTGGGCAGCGTCGGGGCGTGCGCTGACGCTCGATCGCAGCGACGGCCTCACGAAGCTCGTGATCGATCCCGACACCGAGCGGGTGCTGGGCATGGGCGTGGTCGGGCCGGGTGCCGGGGAACTCGTGGCCGAGGGCGTGCTCGCGGTCGAGATGGCCGCCGTGGCGAGCGACCTCGCGCTGACGATCCACGCGCATCCGACGCTCTCGGAAACGGTCATGGAGGCAGCCGAGGCATTCTTCGGCCACGCGACGCACATCTACCGTCCCAAGCGGAGGGGCGCGTGACGTGACTGCCTCACCGGCGAACCGTCGGGTCGAGGTTCCGTCCAATGCAGGAAACCATGTTTCAGCGCGGATCCGGGTAAGAATCGGAGGTTCTGTATGGAGAAGATGGTGCGTGTGAGTCTGACAGCGGTCGCGAACACCGTCATGTTCACGACGATGATGGCCGTCGCCGGGTGCGGCGGGGGCCAGGCCGGCAAACCAGACCAGGTGCCGGGCATCTCGTCGGCGCCGGCGCCCCAGGCCGCGGTCGACCCGGCCAAGCGAGGGGAGTACCTCGTGACCATCGGCGGCTGCAACGACTGCCACACACCGTGGAAGATGGGAGCCAACGGCCCGGAGCCCGACATGACCGCCATGCTGTCGGGGCATCCGGCCGCGCTGCAGATGCCGCCGGCGCCGGCGCCTTCCGGGCCCTGGCTCTGGTTTGGCGCCGGCAGCAATACGGCGTTTGCGGGTCCCTGGGGCGTGAGCTATGCCATCAACCTCACACCGGACGAGGAGACCGGGATCGGGTTGTGGAACGAGCAGGTCTTCGTCAACGCCCTGAAGACCGGGCGTCACATGGGCGTCGGCCGTCCCATCCTGCCGCCGATGCCGTGGCAGGGATACTCGAAGATGACCGACGAGGATCTGAAGGCCGTCTACGCGTACCTGCGGACGATCCCGGCCAAGAAGAACCAGCCGCCGGACCCGGTGATCAACGAAGCGCCAGCGCCTCCGCCGCAGTAGGGTTTCGGCGCGCGGCGGCACGCGCCTCTCAGTCGCGCGCGAGCTGGCGCGCACGACGGAAGACGTCGTCCAGCATCCCGGCGGTCAGGCGACCGGTGTTCGTGTTCTGTCGGCTGGGGTGGTACGACTCGATGAGCATCGGAAGCCCAGCCACGGCAGGCTCGAAGACGTGGCCGTGCGCGAACCGCGGTCGGGGGGTCACGGACACGCCCTTTGCGCGGGCCAGCTTCCAGTAGGCGTCTGATGCCACCCTTCCCAGCGCGACGATGACGCGCACTCGGCCGAGCGCCTCCAACTCGGCCAGCAGGTGCGGAAAGCAGTGCTCCAGCTCATCGCGCGTCGGCTTGTTGCCGGGCGGCGCGCAGCGGACCGCCGCGGCGATGAACGCGCCGGTCAGGCGCAGGCCGTCGCTCGCATGCCGCGAGGTGGGTCGCGACGCGAGGCCGTTGGCGTGCATGGCCCGCATCAGGAAATCGCCCGAGCCGTCGCCCGTGAAGACCCGGCCCGTCCGATTGGCCCCATGGGCGGCCGGCGCGAGCCCCAGCACCAGGATGCGCGCCTCGGGATCGCCAAACCCCGGGACCGGCCTGCCCCAGTACGTGTCGTTGCGGTGGGCGGCCTTCTTGTCCCGGGCAATCCGCGCGCAGTACTCGCGGAGCCGCGGACATCGCTCACACGAGACGATCGCGCTCGCCACGCGGTCCAGTGAAGAAACCGGGCTGGTTCCGGGTGCTTGGCTCTTCGTTCGTGGTCCGTCCGGAGTTCTTGGTTCTTCGTGCCGAGCCATCAAGATTCCGCACTCGATCACGTCACCTGCCGCAGCGCCGAGCACAAGCGCCTGCAGGCCCGCGCCGTCAGGATTTCGAGGCGGCCGCCCGCTCGAACGCGTCGGCCTGTTCGTGCGCGTGGTACGAGCTCCGCACGAGAGGTGCCGACTCGACGTGTCCGAAGCCCATGTCCAGGGCCAGGCGTCGCAACTCGGCAAACTCGCTCGGGTGGTAGTAGCGCACCAAGGGCAGGTGCTGCTCCGAGGGACGCAGGTACTGACCGATCGTGAGAATCTCGACGCCCACGCCGCGGAGGTCGCGCAGGGTCTGCACCACCTCCTCCCACTCCTCGCCCAGGCCAACCATCAGCCCTGACTTGGTCGGGATGTGGGGCGCATACCGTCTCGACCGATCGAGCAACTCGAGCGTGCGCGTGTACCGTCCGCCCGATCTCGCCAGTCGGTAGAGGCGAGGCACCGTCTCGGTATTGTGGTTGAGCACATCCGGCCCGGCGTCGAGCACGGCGTGCAGCGGTTCGGCCTTGCCCTGGAAATCCGGGATCAGCACCTCGACCTTGGCGCTGGCGTTGGCCGCCCGAATCCGCCGAATCGTCTCCGCGAAGATGTAGGCTCCGCCGTCGGGCAAATCGTCGCGATCCACCGACGTGATCACGACGTAGCGCAGCCCCAGGTCGCGGACGGCGCTCGCCACCCTGGCGGGTTCCTCGAGGTCGTAGATCGGGGGCTTGCCGTGCGCCACCGCGCAATAGCCGCACGCACGCGTGCACACGTCGCCGAGAATCATGAACGTGGCGGTGCCGTGGTGCCAGCACTCGCCGATGTTCGGGCAGTGCGCTTCCTCGCAGACGGTGTTGAGCTGGAGATTCCGCATCAACCCCTTGAGCCGGACGTAGTTATCCGACCCCGGGGCGCGGACCTTGAGCCAGTCGGGCTTGGGCTCGCGCCGGCGAACGTCCGTCAGCGGAATCACGCCCTGCATATCCGGTCCATGCTACCACGCGGTCCCCCGGTTCTCCGGGGGGACAGTTGGTGCTACCCTCCTGCCACCTATGAGACGCCTTCTGCGGACGCTCCGGTTGCTGCTCCTCCTCGTGCTCCTCGTCGCTCTCGTCGCAGCCGGCTGGCTTGCCTACCGCGCGGCGGCGGCACGACCCGTCGTCGAGGGCACGCTGATCGTCGAGGGGCTGTCGGGTGAGGTCGAGATCCTGCGAGACGTGGACGCCGTTCCTCACATTCGCGCCCGGAACGAATCGGACGCCATGTTCGCCCTCGGGTTCGTGCACGCGCAGGAGCGGCTGTGGCAGATGGAGTTCCAGCGCCGGCTCGGCCAAGGACGGCTGGCCGAGCTGCTCGGGCCAGAGGCCGTCGCCAGCGATCGCTTCTTCCGCACGATCGGTCTGGGGCGGGCGTCGAAAGCGCAGTGGCCTCACCTCAGCGCCGAGGCGCGAAGGATGACGGGCGCCTACGTCCGTGGGATCAACGCGTTCATTGCCCGCACGCCTGCGCGCGCGTTGCCCATCGAGTTCGCCATCCTGCGGGCGACCCCGGAGCCATGGACGCCCGAGGACGTCATCGTGTGGACCAAGGTCATGGGCGTCCTGCTCAGCACCAACTGGCGCGACGAACTGCTGAGGGTGCGCCTGGCGGCGCGGGTGGGGACCGATGGGGCAGCGTGGTTGATGCCGCCCTACACCGTCAACGGTCCGGTCATCGTGGCAAGCGCTCCGGCGACGTCGCCCACCGCTGCGGTCGGCGGCCGGTCGGTTCCCGAGATCGATCCCAGGCGCCTCGCATCGCTCGCGAGCGCGGCGCTGACCCCGGGGGCGCTCGGGGGCGTCGGCGCCAGCAACAGTTGGGTTCTGTCGGGTGCGCGCACAACGACGGGACAGCCGATCCTCGCAAACGATCCGCACCTGTCAGCCCAGGCGCCTGCCGTCTGGTTCCTCGCGCATCTCGAGGGCGGGCGTCTGAATGCCATTGGTGCGACCATGCCCGGGCTGCCCGGAGTCGTGCTCGGTCACAACGGTCGCATCGCGTGGGGCGCGACCAACCTGATGGTGGACAACCAGGACCTGTTCATCGAGCGCGTCAACGCCAACCACGAGGCGCTGTTCCAGGGCGCGTGGGAGCCCATGCGCGTCGTGCGTGAGACGATTCGCGTCAAGGGGGCGCCCGACGAGACCGTCGTCGTGCGGTCGACGAGGCACGGGCCGCTCGTCTCCGACGTCCTCGACTCACCAGGCGAGACGCTTGCGCTCCGGTGGGCAGCGCTCGACGACGACGACGCGAGCATCGACGCGTTCATCGGGATCAATTTCGCTCGCACGTGGGACGAGTTCGCTCGTGCCGCCGCGCGGGCGCACGGCATCGTGCAGAACCTGGTGTATGCCGATGTCGCGGGCAACATCGGCTACGCGGCGCCTGGCGCGATTCCGGCTCGGGTTCGCGGCGACGGCACGGTGCCCGTGCCGGGTTGGACCGGGGAGTACGAGTGGGCCGGGTACCTGTCCGCCGACCAGTGGCCCCGTGCGATCAACCCGCAGGCGGGCTTCATCGCGACGGCCAACAACCAGGCCTTGCCAGACGCGGCGAGCCCCTTCATCAGCAGCAACTGGGAGCCCGGCTATCGCGCCGCGCGCATCGTCGAGATGATCCAGGCCAAGTCCGCGCATTCCGTGGAAGACGTGATGCGCATGCAGGGCGACGTCCGCTCGGCCCAGGTGCGGGTCGTGCTGCCCTGGCTGCTCAGGGCCAAGGTCACCGACCCGGTCGCTGTGGCTGTGGTCGACCGCCTGAAGAAGTGGGATGGGGATCTTCGCGGCGACAGCCCGGACGCGGCGGCCTACGAGGCCTGGGTGAGCGCTGCGGCGGAACGGATCTTCGCTGATGAGATCGGGGCGTCCCTCTGGGCCGAGTACGCGAACGTGCCGCCGTGGACGTCGAAGGCCCTCGATCGCGTGGCGCACGCCGGGGCGCCTCCGTTCTGTGACGACGTGCGGACCTCGGCGCGCGAGTCGTGCGAGGAGATTTTGGGATCGGCCCTCTCGGACGCGATCGTGGCGATGACCCGCCGGCAGGGGACAGATGTCGCGTCGTGGCGGTGGGACGCAGTCAACGCGGTCACGTTCCCGCACCGACCTTTCCACGCCGTCCGACTGCTGCGGCCGCTGTTCAGCAAGACCGTTGCCGTGGGGGGCGATGCCAATACCGTGAGCCCCGTGATGCGCGCGAAGGACACCACGATCGTGGCGTCCTATCGGCAGGTCATCGATCTGGCCGACGTGGACCGCTCGCGTTTCGTGCAGACGCTGGGGCAGTCGGGGCACCTTCTCAGTCGTCACTACGACGACATGCTGCCGCGCTGGGCGGGCAGCGATCTCGTCCCCATGCGGTTCTCACGCCAGGCCGTGGACGCGGCCGCGGCCAGCCGACTGACGTTGCGACCCTGAGACGGTCACGGCCGGCCCGAAGGCCGGCCGACGCCGCTCGACGGTGCGACCACGCCCTGCGGCCAGTTGACGCTGTTCGCGAGGGCCGCGGATAATGGTGTCGAATGTCACAATCGAGCCTGACGTCTCGAATCGACTTCGAGACCCGCCCAGACCTGTACCGTCACTGGACGCTCTCCTTTGACGGGCCCATTGCCGTGCTCGCGATGGACGTGCAGGAGGATGGCGGCCTCTCCTCCGACTACCGCCTGAAGCTGAATTCCTACGACCTCGGCGTCGACGTCGAGCTCGCCGACGCCCTGCAGCGCATTCGCTTCGAGCACCCGGAGGTGCACGCCGTGGTGGTCCGCAGCGGCAAGGAGCGGATCTTCTGCGCCGGCGCCAACATCTTCATGCTGTCGGGCTCGAGCCACGCGCTCAAGGTGAATTTCTGCAAGTTCACCAACGAGACGCGGCTGGCCATCGAGGATGCCAGCGCCCACTCGGGGCTGAAGTTCATCGCGGCGGTCAACGGCATCTGCGCCGGTGGCGGGTACGAACTCGCGCTGGCCTGCGACGAGATCCACATGGTCGATGATGGAAGCGCGGCCGTGAGCCTGCCCGAGACGCCGCTGCTCGGGGTGCTGCCAGGTACCGGAGGACTCACCCGGCTCGTGGACAAGCGCAAGGTCCGGCGCGACCTCGCCGATCTCTTCTGCACGATCGTCGAGGGCGTCAAGGGCCGAAAGGCGGTCGAGCAGGGACTTGTCGACAAGGTGCACCCCACCAGCCGGTTCCTGCCAGCCGTCATGCAGCGCGCGCTGGAACTGGCGAAGACGTCGGACCGGCCAACGAGCGGGCCCGGCGTCACGCTCGGCCCGCTTGGCGGCGAGGTGTCCGACCAGGGCGTGCGCTATTCGCACGTCACGCTCGTCGTCGATCGCGAACGTCGCACCGGTGAGCTGACGGTCAGGGCGCCGCGCGAGCCGCAGCCGGAGACGGTCGAGGCGATCGTTGCCGCCGGTGACGGGTACTGGCCGCTGCGCGCCTTCCGCGAACTGGATGCGGCCGTGCTGCACCTGCGCCTCAACGAGCCCGAGGTCGGCACGGTGGTGATTCGAACCGAGGGCGATGCCGACGCCGTGCTCGGCGTCGATCGCATGCTGCTGACTCACGCCGATCACTGGCTCGTGCGGGAGATCACGCTCTTCATGAAGCGGACGTTGAAGCGGCTCGACCTGACGGCCCGCAGCTTCATCGCGCTCATCGAGCCAGGTTCGTGTTTCGCGGGCAGCCTGTTCGAGCTCGCGCTGGCGGCCGACCGGTCGTACATGCTCGATGATCCCGAGCGTCCCGTTTCGGTCGCCTTGTCGGGCATGAACGCCGGGCCCCTGCCCATGAGCAACGGGCTGAGCCGTCTGCAGACGCGCTTCCTCGGGAAGCCGGACTTCGTCGACGAATTGCTCGCCGAGACCGAGCCGTTCGACGCGCCGGCCGCCAGCGACGGGGAGCTCGTGACGTCGGCCCCCGACGAACTCGATTGGGACGACGAGGTGCGGCTGGCCATCGAGGCGCGCGCGGCGTTTTCTCCCGATGCCCTGACGGGGATGGAGGCCAACCTGCGCTTTGCCGGGCCCGAGACGATGGAGACCAAGATCTTCGGTCGCCTGTCGGCCTGGCAGAACTGGATCTTCCAGCGGCCCAACGCGGTGGGCGAGCGAGGCGCGCTCAAGGCGTTCGGTGCGGCCCAGGGCCGTCCCCAGTTCGACTGGACACGCACGTAGGCGCGGCTCGATGGACGCGGTGGGCGGTCTTGGTTCTTGGTTCCTGGTTCTTGGTTCGTGGTCCGTTCGTGGTTCCTGGTTCCTGGTTCGTTCTTGGTTCACGGTTGTGCGCGCCGCGCACAAGGAACGAGGCACGAACCAAGGACCTTGAACCAGGCACGGACCAGGAACCAAGAACAAAGAACCAAGCACTGACCGCGGTTGATCCGTGTGGCTGAGGACTGACCGATGATCTCCCATGAGCTGATCCCCAACAACGTCAACCTGTCGAGCAACAAGCGGTTGCAGCGTGCGCTCGAGCACTGGCAGCCTCGGTACCTCGACTGGTGGCGCGAAATGGGCCCCCAGGGCTTCCAGGACTATCACCGCGTCTACCTGCGGACGGCGGTGAGCGTCGATCCCGACGGGTGGTGCCACTACGACTACGTCAAGATGCCGGAGTACCGCTGGGGCATCTTCTTGACGCCCCCGGTCAAGGACCGCACGATCGGCTTCGGCGACTTCTTCGGGCAGCCGGTCTGGCAGGAGGTCCCCGGCGAGTTCCGCAACCCGCTCAAGCGCCTGATCGTGCTCCAGGGCGACACGGAGCCGGCCAGCGTCGAACAGCAGCGGCGGCTGGGGCAGTCGTGCCCGAGCCTCTACGATCTCCGCAACCTGTTCCAGGTGAACGTCGAGGAGGGACGCCATCTCTGGGCGATGGTCTACCTGCTGCATTCCTACTTTGGCCGCGACGGGCGCGACGAGGCCGAGGAAATGCTCGAGCGCTCGAGCGGCAACGAAGACAAGCCCCGCATGCTCGAAGCCTTCAACGAGCCCATCGACACCTGGCTCGACTTCTTCATGTTCGCGATGTTCACGGATCGCGACGGCAAGTCGCAGCTGATGTCGCTCGCCGAGAGCTCGCTCGACCCGCTGTCGCGCACGACGCGCTTCATGTTGACCGAGGAGGCGCATCACCTGTTCGTGGGGGAGAGCGGCGTGGCCCGCATCATCCAGCGGACGTCGGAGCTGATGCGGCAGACCGGCCTGTCCGGCGACGTGCGGCGGGTGGGCGGCATCGACCTGCCACTCATCCAGCGCCACCTCAACTTCTGGTTCAGCGCCAGCGTCGACCTGCACGGCAGCGAGATCTCGACCAACGCCGCGACCTACTTCGCGAACGGCCTCAAGGGGCGGGCGAAGGAGGACAGCTGGGAGGACCACCGCGCCCTGCACGGCACCTACGCCGTCGACGTGTTCGAGAACGGGGTAGGGCTGACGCGGAACGTGCCGGCACGCAACGCCATGAACGAGATGCTGCGGGACTGGTACATCAAGGACGCCACGGCCGGCGTCGAGCGCTGGAACCGGATCCTCGAGCGTGGTGGGCTCTCCGACCGGCTGTATGTGCCGTCACGACGCTTCAACCGCAAGATCGGGATCTATGCCGACCAGCACTTCACCCCGGAGGGACGGCCCATCTCGGCCGAGCAGTGGGAGGCGCGCAAGCACGAGTGGCTGCCGACGGCCAACGACAAGGCGTACCTGAAGAGCCTCACGACCCGACCGGTCTTCGAGGTCGGCCAGTACGCCAACTGGATCGCGCCACCCTCCAAGGGGATCAACCGCCAGCCCCTGGACTTCGAGTACGTGAGGACCGACGAGTGACGGACCTCGCATCCTGGCGCGCCCAGTTTCCCATCCTCGCCACCTGCACGTACCTCGTCAGTCACTCGCTGGGCGCCATGCCCCTTGGCGCGCGTGACAAGCTGGCGCGCTTCGCCGACCAGTGGGCGACGCGCGGCGTGCGCGCGTGGCATGAGGGATGGTGGGAGATCGGCCGAACCACCGGCGACCTGCTGGCACCGATCCTCGGCGTGCCGCGAGGGTCGGTGTCGATGCACCAGAACGTCTCCGTGGCGCAGGCCATCGTGGCCTCGTGCTATCGCTACGACGGGCCGCGTCGGCGCGTCGTGATGTCGGCGCTGGAGTTCCCCACCAACCTCTACCTCTACCACGCGTTCGAGCGCTTCGGCGCCGAGGTGGTGGTTGTGCCTGCCGACGACCCCGTTCGGGTCGACACCGCGCGGTTCCTCGACGCGATCGACGAGCGCACGGTGCTCGTGCCGTTCTCGCTGGTCCTGTTCAAGAGCGCGTTCGTGCAGGACGCGCAGGCCATCGTCGAGAAGGCGCGCCGGGTGGGGGCGCACGCGATCGCCGACGTGTACCAGGCGGCCGGCACCCTGCCCCTCGACCTTGCCGCGCTCGGCGTCGAGTACGCCGTCGGCGGGTCGGTGAAGTGGCTGTGCGGTGGCCCAGGGGCCGGCTACCTCTACGTGAGGCCCGATCTCGCGCCCTCGCTCGCGCCCGCGGTGACGGGCTGGGCGGCACACGCGCGTCCCTTCCAGTTCGAAGCCGGTTCCATCGACTACGCGGACCCTTCGGAGCGCTTCCAGACGGGAACGCCAAACGTCGCCGCCTGGTCCATGGCGCAGGCCGGCTACGAGATCGTCGCGAACATCGGTGTGGCACGCATCCGCGAGCACTCCCAGCGGCTCACCGGCCGCATCGTCGACCATGCGCTCGCACGGGGGTACGAGGTGAGGAGCCCCTTGGCGGCGGAGGCGCGCGGAGGGACCGTGACCCTCGCGGTGCCCAACTCGGAGCAGGTCGCCCAGGCCCTGCTCGGGCGCCAGGTGATCATCGACCACCGGCCCGGTGCCGGCATCCGGATGGCTCCGCACTTCTACACGACCGAGGCCGAGGTGGACTCCGCTCTGGCCACGCTCGACGAGCTCGTGAGCGCCGGCGCGGGCGTCGTGGGCTAGCCATGGGCCACGTTCGCATCGCGCGCATTGCCGTGCTCGGTGCCGGCACGATGGGCCACGGCATCGCCCATGCGTCGGCCGCGGCCGGTTTCGCGACGAGCGTGTACGACCCGTCCGGGGAAGCCTTGGCCAAGGCCAGCGCCGCCATCACGCACATCGTCACGCGCGCGGTCGAGCGAAAGGGCGTCACGGAGCCGGAGGGCCGCGAGATCGTCAGCCGCGTGAACGCGACGACCGACCTCGCGCGCGCCGTGAGCGAGGCAGACTTCGTCATCGAGGCCGCGCCTGAGCGCATCGATCTGAAGCTCTCGCTGCTCGCCGCCATTGACCTGGCGGCGCCCGCGCACGCGCGTTTCGCGACGAATACCTCTGCGCTGAGCATCACCGAGATGGCGACGGCGCTGACGAGGCCTTCGCGTCTCGGAGGCATGCACTTCTTCAACCCGGTTCACCGCATGCGCCTGGTCGAGGTCGTCCGGGCGCTCGACACCGATGAAGAGACCGTGGCGGCGATCGAGCACGTCGCGCACCGGATGGGCAAGGACACGGTCGTGGTGCGCGACTCGGCGGGCTTTGTGACGAGCCGCGTGAACGCGCTCATCGGCAACGAGGCGTTCTACATGCTGCAGGAAGGCGTGGCGTCGGCGCGCGACATCGACAAGGCGCTGAAGCTCGGGCTGAACCATCCCATGGGTCCCTTCGAGCTGGTCGACCTCGTCGGACTCGACACCCGCCTGGCCGTGCTCGAGCACCTCCACAAGCACCTCGGCGAGAAGTACCGTCCCTGCCCGCTGCTCGCGGAGCACGTCCGAGCGGGCCGCCTGGGCCGCAAGGCTGGCCGCGGCGTCTACGAGTACCGCGCGACGCCCGCCGAGTGACATTCGGCTCGGAAATCCGACCAAAAGCGGCCTTGATACCGGCCGCAGGAAGCGCTAGGCTTCCATTATGGAATGGCGTTCCGCATAGTGGAACGCTCAGACAGCTCAGCGTCGGCCATGACCACCTCAGCCAGCCGCGTCACCTCCCTCGAGAAGGCGCTCGACGTGTGCGAGGCGCTCAGCGCGTCGCCAAATGGCTTGTCGGTGGGTGAGGTGGCTCGCGCCGTGGGGCTGCCCAAGGCGACGGTGCACCGGCTGCTTCGCGTGCTCAAGGCTCGCGACTATGTCCGCCAGGACGATGACACGAGCCGATACGGCCTGACGCTGAAGATGCTCGACCTGAGCTTCCGGCTCCTCGGGCGCTCGGAGCTGCGGCTGCACGCGTACCCGGTGGTCCGTGAGCACGTGCTCAAGACATCGCGCCGGGCGTTCGTCGCGGTTCCTGCCAGCGGCGAGGTCACCTACATCTGGGCAGCCGGGCCCGACAACGTGACGATGCACACCGTGTACGGGCGCGAGATGCCGGGCCATTGCGCGATCTACATCAACGCGACCCAGGCCGCTCGACGGCTGAGCTGCCTTCGGCTGGACGATTCCCGGCCAGCCGAGGCCGACGCTCCCGTCGTCAGGTTCGGGCCCGACGGCGCCGGAGTCTCGTCGCGCCGACTGAATTGCGCGTGTGCGCCCGTGCACGACTACACGGGGCGCGAGGTCGCCCGCGTGGGCTTGTTCGGGCACGGCAGCGACGAAGACGCGCTCGTGGGCCGTTTCGGCCGCGATGCGCGCGAGATCGCTCGCCTGGTTTCATTACGGCTGGGCTACCTGCCGTCGGCGGCGTTGGCCGTCAGCGCGTAGCGAGGACCATCGGCCATTCGAGGAGGACGACACCGTGGCGTACATCATCTGTGAGCCCTGCATCGGCACGAAGGACACGGCCTGCGTGGACGTGTGTCCCGTCGACTGCATCCACCCGCGCAAGGACGAGCCGGAGTTCCAGACCGCGGAAATGCTCTACATCCACCCCGACGAGTGCATCGACTGCGGCGCGTGCGTGCCAGCCTGCCCGGTTGAGGCGATCTTCGCCCTCGACGAGGTGCCGGAGAAGTGGAAGAACTTCATCCCGGTGAACGCCGAGTACTACCAGAAGTAGGGCGGGGTACGTGACGCGGGCCGACGCGCGGTCTCGCGGGTGAAGCCTGATAGGATTGACGCCATGGGTCTCATCGACCACCGGTTTGCCGACAACATCATCACCACCACCGTTGACGACGTGCTCGCGTGGGCCAGGCAGTCGTCGCTCTGGCCCATGGGCTTCGGCCTCGCCTGTTGTGCCATTGAGATGATGGCGGCTGGCGGGCCTCGATTCGACATTGCCCGGTTTGGCGCCGAGGTGTTTCGCGCGTCGCCGCGGCAGGCCGACCTGATGATCGTGGCCGGCACGGTGACCAAGAAGATGGCACCCGTCCTGCGGCGGCTGTACGACCAGATGGCCGAGCCCAAGTGGGTGATCTCGATGGGCAGTTGCTCGAACGCCGGCGGACCTTTCCCGACCTACAGCGTGCTGCAGGGGGTGGACAAGGTGGTGCCGGTCGACGTGTACATCTCAGGCTGCCCCCCGCGCCCCGAGGCGCTCTTCTACGGCATCATGCGTCTGCAGGATCGGATCAAGAAGGAGACCGCCGTGTTGCGCAAGTCGCGGGTGATTCCGGTGGGACAGGCCGAGCCCGTGCTCGTCGAGGACCGGGGGTAACGCCATGTCTGGCCTGAAGCGCCTGCTCCGTTCGGTGTTCCTCGTCGATCTCGCGAAGGGCCTGCTCCTGACGCTCCGCTACACGCCGAAGCCCGCGTTCACGTTCCAGTACCCCGCGGAGCGGCGACCCGTGGCGCCGCGGTTCAGGGGTGTGCTCCGACTGCAGGTAGACCCTGAAACAGGTGCGCAAACGTGCATCGTCTGCGACCAGTGCGCCAAGGCCTGCCCGGACGACCTCATCGCGCTCGGTGGTCATCGCGAGCCGGGTCAGAAGATCAAGATTCTCGATTACTTCGACTTCAACCTCTCCCGCTGCAGCTTCTGTGGGCTCTGCTCGGAGGTCTGCCCGACAAAGCCGATCAAGGCGCTCATCATGAGCGAGGATTACGAGCTCGGCAGCTACAGCCGCGCGACCCAGATCCTCAGGGTGGACGAGATGTACGACGGGCTTCCCATTGAGCCCTACTCGCGGTAGATTGGTCGACACCGTTTCCTGACGACTCGTTGATCAGAGTCCGGCCACGTCCTGCGCGGCGCACGCCGCGTCGGTCCACCGGCCAGGGTTGGCGGAGGTGAAGTCGTGCCCTTTGCCCGTGCGCGCATCCCAACGCTTGCGAGTCTCGGCCTGCTGCTGGTCGTGGTCGGTTTGAAGGCCGACGTCGGACAGGGGGCCGCGGTCGTTCAGCTCCAGCTTGGACAGTTGCTCGTCACCGAGGGCCGCTACGCCGATGCCGCCGAGGCCTACGAGCGCGCGTGGCGAGGAGGCGACCGACCGACGCGACTCGAGGCCGGGCGGGGACTGCTCGTCGCGTGGCTGCGCACCGCCGAGTTCAGGCGCGCGCGCGACCTCTCCGACGAGCTCGTGGCGCTGGCGCCGGCCGATCCGGCGGTGATCGCCCTGCGAGGCGACGCGCTGTGGGCGGCGGGCCAGTTCGATCTCGCCGAAGCGCGCTATCGAGACGCGCTGACGTTGGCGCCGGGTCAGCCCCGGGCGAGGAACGGTCTCGCCAAGACCCTGGCGGCGCGCAGCCAGCTGGAGGCCGCCCTCGACGAGGCTTCGGCCGCCGTGACCGCCGCGCCACGAGAAGCCGAGTTTCACCACACCCTCGGCTACCTCTACCAGCGGCTTCGGCGGTTTCCCGAGGCCGCCACGGCCTACTCGAGCTACATCAACCTCCTGCCGAACAAGGACCGGAGCGAGCAGGCCCTCTGGGCACGCCAGCAGGTGCGCTACCTGCAGTCGTTCGGAACGCGGGTGCCCAGCGAGATCGAAGGCGACAGCCCCGACCTGCGGCTCACGATGCCGTTTCGACTGGTGCGCGACAAGATCATCGTCCAGGCACGGGTCAATGGCGGGGCGCCGTCGAACTTCGTGCTCGACACCGGGGCCGAGCTGACGGTGGTGACCAAGCGCACCGCCGAGCGTGCGGGCATCACGCCGATCGTCTACACGCTCAGCGCCGGCGTCGGGCAGGTGGGTCTCCGCGGGCTCCAACTCGGCCGCATGGATTCGTTTCAGATCGGCCCGCTGACGCTCACGAACGTGCCGACGCTCATCAAGAACCCCCCGCTCACGGACCTGCCGACTCGCGAGGCTGAGAGCTTCTCCCCGCTGGCCTACGGGCTCTCGGTGGCGATCGACTACAGGAATCGGGTCCTGACCATCGGCCGGTCGCTCGATGAACAGCCTGCGGCCGTCGAATTGCCGCTGCACCTGCACCGTCTGGCCATGGTCAAGGGGTTCCTGAACGGCGATCAGCCCGTCCACTTCGTGGTCGACACTGGCGGCGAGGTGATCTCGATCAGTCGAGCGACGCTCGACACGATCGCGGTGCCACCGGCCGCGCGGCGCATTCCGCTCAAGGTGTACGGCGTCTCGGGCTGGGATCCGAGTGCCTTCCTGCTGCCAGGCATGCACCTGGCGTTCGACGAGGTCAAGCTGTCCAACTTGCCGGTGGTCGTGCTCGACCTGGGCGCGCCGAGCGTGCTGCTCGGGTTCGAACTCGGCGGCACGGTGGGCCACCGGTTTCTGAGCAAGTACTCGATCGCGATCGACCTTCAGCGCAGCGTCTTGAGGCTGTCGTCGAGTTGACCCGCAGCCCTCGGCGATCAGCGGTCAGCTGACGGCGGAGGGCTGCGCACGTCGCCTGCGCGACTAGAAGTCGTAGCCGATCCAGAACTTGAACTGGACCTTGCGGAATTCCTCGCTGCCGCCGTAGTACGCGAACACCGCGTCTTCCCACTCCTTGTTGAACATCGTGCGCCACGCCCAGTCGAAGTGCATGGGGAAGCCGAGCACCGCGGTGGTGAGGCCGATGCCGTACGAGGCGCGCGC
>JAFNAJ010000114.1 GCA_017860085.1 Acidobacteriota bacterium
GCGCAGGTCCCGCTCGCCTCCGGCCCCAAGCGGCCGCTGACGCACGCCGACTACGACGCGTGGAGGTCGATTGCCGCTCCGACCGTTTCGCCCGACGGTCGCTGGCTTGCATATTCGTTCATGCCCCAGGACGGTGACGGCGACCTGGTAGTACGCGACCTCACCACCGGCCAGGAGCGCCGCGAGCCGGTCGGCGCCCTGCCGCCTCCCCCGATCCCGCGCCCCGAAGACGACACGCCGCCACCCCCGCGCGGCATCCGCATCGCGTTCACCAACGACAGTCGCTTCCTCGTGGCGAGCANGAAGAAGCCGGAGGAGATGCCCAAGGGCGGGCTGCTCATGATGGACCTCGCGTCAGGAACGGTGGCGCGGGCCGCTTCGGTGAAGAACTTCCAGGTGCCGTCGAAAGGCGGAAGCTGGGTCGCCTACCTCAAAGAAGCCAGACCCGAGGAGAAGGAACTCGACGCGCAAAAGGCGGGCAGCGCACAGGCGGAGGCCCCGACCGGTCGCGCCGCAAGCCGCGGCGCCGACAAGAAGGAGTACGGCAGCGACCTCGTCGTGCGCGATCTGTCGGCGCCCGACGGGGCCGCGCGCGGGTTCTCGAACGTCATCGAGTACGCTTTCGCGCGCGACGGCGCGACGCTGGTCTACGCCGTGTCGTCCAAGAACGAGGCGGAAAACGGTGTCTTCGCGGTGCGGCCTGCCGCTGCCTCCGAACCCCTCCCGCTTCTGCAGGGCAAAGGGAAGTACGCCAAGCTCGCCTTCGACCGTGCGCAGACGCAGTTGGCCTTCGTCAGCAGCAGAGACGACGCCGAATCGAGAACGCCGGTCTTCCGGGTCTACCGCTGGGATCGTGCGGCGCTGACGGCCACGGAGGTCGTCTCGTCGGCGACGCCCGGGTTCCCGCCGGATCTCGTCGTCAGCGACAAGGGCCCGGTCGGGTTCTCGCGAGACGGGGCACGGATCTACGTCCCTGTGGCGCGGCCGCCTGCGCAGATCGACGAAGAGGCCGAGCCGGGCAACGATGACAAGGTCCTGGCCGACCTCTGGCATTGGAAGGACGACTACGTCCAGCCCATGCAGCGCATTCGCGCCAACCAGGAGCGGAACCGCACGTTCCGCGGCGTCTACCACCTCGACGACCAGCGCTACGTGCAGCTGGCCGATCCGACGCTCGCCACGGTCTCGCTGTCAGACGACGGGCTGCGAGCCATCGGATTCGACGACCGGCCGTACCGGCGCATGGTGGACTACGACGGCACCTACACCGATGTGTACCTGGTGGACGCCCGCACAGGCAGTCGAACGGCCGTCGCCACGAAGCTGTCCGGAGGGTCGTTCGGACGCGGCTCTGGCGTGCAGTGGTCGCCCGATGGCCGCTTCGCCGCATTCTTCAAGGACAAGCACTGGCACGTGATTGACGCGTCGACCGGCACGACGCGGAATCTCACCGAGGCACTCAGCGTGAGCTTCGTCGACGAGGAGGACGACACGCCCGATCCGCCGACGAGCTATGGCTCTGCGGGATGGACGAAGGACGGCCTCTCGTTCCTCGCGTACGACCGCTACGACATCTGGCAGCTGTTTGCCGACGGCCAGCCGGCCAAGAACGTGACCAACGGCGAGGGACGCGTCTCGAGAACCGAGTTCCGACTGCAATCGATCGAGCCTCCAGCCGACGACGACGAGGAGCGCGGCATCGACCCGGCAAAGCCGCTCTACCTGCGCGGCGAAAGCGAAGAGACCCGTGCCTCGGGCTTCTTCGAGGACTCTCTGCAGGGATCCGGTGCGCCGCGGCGCCTGCTCTGGGGCGACCGAAACTACCGCTACGCGGGGCGCGCCAGGGACGCCGATGTCCTGCTCGTGACGGCGTCACGATTCGACGAGTACCCCGACCTCCACGTCACCGATTCCACCTTTCGCGCGCCGACCCGCGTGAGCGACGGCGGTGCCCAGCTGACGGCGTTCTCGTGGGGTCGCGCCGAGCTGGTGCGGTTCAGGAACACCGATGGCGTCCCGCTGCAGGCCGTGCTCTACAAGCCGGCCGACTTCGACCCGACACGCAAGTACCCGATGCTCGTCTACATCTACGAGCGGCTGTCGCAGGATCTGCACGACTTCGTGGCCCCGTCGCCGGGGACTTCGATCAACAGGGCCTACTACGTCAGCAACGGCTACCTGGTGCTCACCCCCGACATCGTCTACGCCGAGGGCACTCCCGGTGCCAGCGCGCTCAAGAGCGTGCTGCCGGCGATCGACGCGGTGGTCGACGGCGGCTTCGTCAACGAGGACGCCATCGGCATCCAGGGCCATTCGTGGGGCGGCTACCAGATCGCCTACATGATCACGCAGACGACACGCTTCAGGGCTGCCGAGGCCGGCGCCCCGGTGGGCAACATGACGAGTGCGTACTCGGGCATTCGCTGGGGCTCCGGGCTGCCTCGTCAATGGCAGTACGAGCAGGCGCAAAGCCGCATCGGTCGGCCGCTGGTGGACGCGCCGCTCACGTACTTCGAGAACTCACCGGTCTTCTTCGTCAACCGCGTCACGACGCCGCTCCTCATGGTCCACAACGACGCCGACGATGCGGTGCCGTGGTACCAGGGGATCGAGCTCTTCCTGGCGCTGCGCCGGCAGAACAAGGAAGCCTATCTCTTCAACTACAACGGGGAGTTCCACGGCCTGCGGCGGCGCCACAACCAGGTGGACTTCACCATCCGCATGCAGCAGTTCTTCGATCACTTCCTGAAGGGCGCGCCGAAGCCGGAATGGATGGAGAAAGGGATTCCGTATCTCGACAGGGAAACGGAGAAAGAGCGATTCAAGGCGACGACGAAGATACGGTAGGCTCTGAGTTCAGCTGATCGCCATGCCCACTGACTCCAGCACGCGCTCCAAGCGTGTCCTCGAACCAAGCGAGCGCATCGCCGAGGTGCTCTTCGGCTTGATCATGGCGCTCACCTTCACCGGCTCGCTCAGCATCGCCGAGGCCGGGCGCGACGATGTCCGTGCCATGCTCATCGGCGCGCTCGGGTGCAACATCGCCTGGGGCATCATCGACGGCATCCTGTACCTGATGGGCTGCCTGGCCGAGAAGGGCCGCAATCTGAGGACGTACCTGGCCATACGGGGGGCCACCAACCCGGCTGAGGCCCGCCGCCTGATGGGCGAAGCGCTGCCACCCGTGATCGCGTCGATCATCGAGCCTGCGCAGCTCGACCGTGTGTATCAGAAGCTGCAGGCACTCCCGGACCCGCCCGAACGTGCCCGGTTGGACGCGTCCGACTGGCGCGGTGCGCTGGGGGTGTTTCTCCTGGTGTTCGTGTCCACGCTGCCCGTGGCTCTTCCATTCGTCATCGTGCACAACACGCTGACGGCAATGCGGGTGTCCAATGCGATTGCCGTCTCGATGTTGTTCGTCGCCGGCGTGGGCTACGGGCGAGTCGTTGGTGGGCGTCCCTGGGTGTTCGGCCTGTCGATGGTGGCGTTGGGCGGCTCGCTGGTGGCGCTCACGATCGCACTGGGTGGCTAGGAACATGCGCCCGGCGGCTGCGTCTCTCGCGATCCTGCTGCTGTGTGCCGGTCACATCTCGGCCCAGAGCCCGGCGGACGGTACCCAGGCCGCCAGCGAACCGGCGCCAGCCAGCTGGTCGTTCTCGGCCGCCGCCTACGCGTACGTCGTGCCGGGCGACGACAACTATGTCCAGCCGACGTTCACCGCCGACCGCGACTGGCTCCACCTCGAAGCCCGCTACAACTACGAAGACCTGGAAACGGGCTCAGTGTGGGTGGGCTACAACTTCGGCGGCGGCGAGACGGTGGCGTGGGAGCTCACGCCCATGCTGGGCGGCGTGTTCGGCAACACGACGGGCCTTGCCCCCGGCTACAAGGGATCGCTGAGCTGGTGGAAACTCGAGCTCTACAGCGAGGGCGAGTACGTGTTCGACACGGCGGAGTCGTCCGACAGCTTCTTCTACAACTGGTCGGAGCTGACGCTCGCACCGGTGGAGTGGTTTCGTTGTGGACTGGTCACCCAGCGCACGCGGGTGTACCGGACGGACCGCGACATCCAGCGCGGCCTGCTCGCTGGCGTCACCTACGGTCCGCTCGATCTGGTCGCGTACCTGTTCAACCCCGACGACGAACAGCCGACGGTTGTGATCGCGGTCGCCGTAGGATTCTAGCGTTCAGTAGTGAGCTACGCTCCAGGGAGGCCCTCCGGGAGCGTATTGTCTGGGAACAGGTTGGCGGAACGGCCGGAGACTGACGACCATGACGACGCCACGCTATCCCTCGCTGTTTCAGATCAACACCCGAGTTCGGCTGTCGGAGCTGACCGCCACGCTCGGACGCCCAGCGACCCTGGATGACGTCACCGATGCCGAGCTGGACCAGCTCGCGCACGACGGGTTCGACCTCGTCTGGTTCCTGGGCGTGTGGCAGACCGGCGAGGCCGCGCGCCGCGTGTCGGCGACGAACCCCGAGTGGCTGGCGGAGTACCACCGCGTTCTGCCCGACGTCCGGGACGCGGACATCTGCGGGTCGTGCTTCGCGATCCGCGACTACCACGTTCACGCTGATTTCGGCGGAGACGCCGCGCTGGCTCGCCTGCGCGAACGCCTGCGCCGACGCGGATTGCGGCTCGTTCTCGATTTCGTGCCGAACCACGTCGCGCCGGACCACCGCTGGGTGGAGGAGCGCCCGGACTTCTTCGTCGAAGGGACGGACGCGCAGTTGGCCGCGGAACCGCAGAACTACCGGCGCCTGGAGACACCAGGCGGGAGCCGCATCCTCGCGTACGGCCGTGATCCGTACTTCGCCGGCTGGCCCGATACCCTGCAGCTGAACTACGGGAACCCGGCGTTGCAGGACGCGCTGATCGGCGAGCTTCAACGAATCGCCCGCCAGTGCGATGGCGTTCGCTGCGACATGGCGATGCTGGTGCTGCCGGCCATCTTCGAACGGACCTGGGGCATCTCCGCCCAACCGTTCTGGCCCCGGGCCACCGCCGCCGTGCGCAAGCAGGCGCCGGGGTTCCTGTTCCTGGCCGAGGTCTACTGGGATCTCGAGTGGACGCTGCAACAACAGGGATTCGACACCACGTACGACAAGCGGCTCTACGATCGCCTCGTGCACGGCGAGGCGCGCGCCGTTCGCCAGCACCTGCTGGCCGGGCTGGACTTCCAAGACCACCTCGCGCGCTTCCTCGAGAACCACGACGAGCCCCGTGCCGCTGCCGCGTTCGCTCCGGACGTCCACCGCGCGGCGGCCGTGATCACGTTCCTCAGCCCGGGCCTCCGCTTCTTCCACCAGGGGCAGCGCGAGGGGAAGCGAGTACGCATCCCCACGCATCTGGGCCGGGGACCCGCCGAAACGCCCGACGACTCGATCGCGGCGTTCTACGACGGACTGCTCGACTGCCTCCAGGACCCGGCGTACCGCGACGGATACTGGCAGCTCCTGGAGGCCCGTCGAGCCTGGGAAAACAACCAGACCAGCGATGCGTTCCTCGTGTTTTCGTGGACCGGTCCGGGAGAGCTCCGCCGCCTCGTTACGGTGAACTACGCCGGCCACCAGAGCCAGTGCTTCGTGAAGCTGCCGTGGGACGACCTTACCGGCCGGACCTGGCGACTGGACGACCGGCTGGGGGATGCCGTCTACGACCGTGATGGCGAGGACCTCACCGCGCGCGGCCTCTATCTCGACATGCCGGCGTGGGGGTACCACGCCTTTGAGGTGCAACCGCTCGGCCAGTTCGCTCCACAGCCGGGGCACTGATCGTGATGGCGACGGGTGCGATGGCGCATGGTGCCGGACGCAACACGGTGTTCGCCCTGCTCGGCGGGGCCGGGCTCATGCTCAAGTCGGCGTACCATGGCCCGCTGGAGTACCTGGTTCACGACTACGGCGGTAATGTCTTCGCCTCGCTGGCACTCTACTTCGCCGCCCGCCCGGCGGCGTCGCGCTACGGTCGCGGTCAATGGACGGCTGCAGCGGCGACGCTCCTGGCCGTCGAAGCCTTCGAGGTGACCGACGGGTTCGGCCTGATGGCGAACGTGTACGACCCGCTCGACCTCTTGGCGAACCTGGCCGGCGTCGCTGCCGCTCTGGCGATCGACACAGCCACCACTGGGCGGCCAAGGACCTCAGCTCCCTGACTCCTCGGCTGGCCGCATCGTCGCGAGGCCCTTCCCAGCGTGCGCGATCAGACCGGCAGTTCCCACCCCTTGCGGTAGGTGCCCTCGATCATTGGTTGGGCCTCGGGCGCGTTGGTTGCCCTCATGCCCGGGGCATCCCACTTCAGCATCTTGCCCGTTCGCAGGGCCAGGGGACCGAGCAGGACGAACTCGGTGAGGCGGGCCCCGTACTCGAAGCGGCTGCACGCTGGCGTGCCCCCCTTGCAGGCCTGGAGCCAGTCGGCGTGGTGCCCCGCGACCCGCGGAAGGCTCCGCGGCGGGCGCTTGTACGCGAAGTGCAGATCGAGGGGCAGCAGGCGCGGCATGCCCGACCACCCTGCGCACGTCAGCACGCCCTTCTCGCCCACGACGAGGAGGCCGTTGTCGCCTTCGCCGAGTCGTTGCCGCGGGTCGTCGGGATCCATGCCGACGGGCGTGGGCGGCCTGAGGCCGTGGTCGTACCAGTAGACGGTGACGGGGCCCCGGCCCGCCTGGGCGCCGAAGCGGTAGGCCACGAGCTGGCTGGCCGTGACCGTCTCGGCATCCACGCGGGAGGCGCTCGACTCGACGGTGAGCGGCGCGTCGAGACCGAGCGCGTTGAACGCCGGGTCGAGGTGGTGGATGCTCATGTCGGCCATCGTGCCGTTGCCGAAGTCCCAGTAGTAACGCCAGCTGTACGGCGTGTAGGCGCCGCTGTACGGCCGTTCGGCCCGCGGGCCGAGCCACAGGTCCCAGTTGAAGCCGGCGGGTTTCTCGCGCGGGCCCTCGGCGGCAGGAGCGCTCGCGGACGTCTGAGGAGCGCCGCTCCACGCGTGGACCTCGCGCACCGCACCGATGGCGCCGTCGGCGAGCCACTCCACCGTCTGGCGGTGCCCCTCGCCCGAGCGTCCCTGGTTGCCCATCTGCGTGGCGACGCCCGTCTCCGCGGCGACGCGCGCCACGAGACGCGCTTCGCGGATGTTGTGGGTCAGCGGCTTCTCGCAGTAGACGTGCTTGCCGGCCTTCATCGCGAGAATCGACACGTAGGCGTGGAGATGGTCCGGCGTCGCGATGAGCACCGCGTCAATGGACGCCTCCTTTTCGAGCATCACCCGGAAGTCCTCGTAGACCGCACACCTGTGATTGGGGGTCTTCTCGGCGTAGTGCTGCTCGACCAGCACCCGGGCAGGACCGCGGCCCGACGTGCCGCCGTAGTACCACGCGGAGAGGTCCCACTCTTCCGCAGGGTCGGCCACGGCAATGATCTGGCAGTCGTCCTCCTGCAGGAGGGCTCGCGCGTTCTGCATGCCCTGGCCGCCCGCACCGATGAGGGCCACGTTCACCTTGTCACTCGGGGCGACGAAGTGCGGGCCGCCCAGCACGTGCCGAGGCACGATCATCAGGCCGGCGGCGGCGGAGGCCGTGGTCGTCATGAACCGTCGGCGACTGGTGGGTGACATCTCACTCACGTTCCCTCCTTGTCCCTTTTCCTGGGCGCAATCACCCGAGTGCCTGCGACCCTGCCGAGCGGTGCACGCATCATGGACCGATTCGCCCTCTCTGAGCCGCCACGCGCTCATTGCGCAGGCATCTCTGCCCCCTGAGGGCTTGGCGGCGCAAACAGCACGCACACGGGCTCCGGGATGGTGATGGGAGCGCCGACCGCGGATGGCAGTCCGGTGGCGGGGTCGAGGCGGAAGACGACCAGCGAATTTGACCGCTGGTTTGCCGCGATCAGCCAGCGTCCCGACGGGTCGATGGCGAAGCTCCG
>JAFNAJ010000115.1 GCA_017860085.1 Acidobacteriota bacterium
TGCACATCGAGCGCGGCGACCGCATCGCGCTCCTCGGACCGAACGGCGCCGGCAAGTCGACCCTGATGCGCATGCTGTCGGGGGTCGAGTCGCCCGACTCGGGCACCCGCCTGCCGGGCCACCAGGTGGTGATGCAGTACTTCGCGCAGGACGAGGCTGCGACGCTCGACGCGACCCGCACGGTCTACGAGACGCTGGCTGACGGCTCTCCGCTGCACATGGTGCCCCAGATTCGCAACATCCTCGGCGGCTTCCTGTTCAGCGGCGACGACGTGTACAAGAAGGCGGGCGTGCTGTCGGGCGGCGAGCGTACGCGACTCGCGGTGGCACGCATGCTGCTGCGGCCGGCCAACACGTTGCTGCTCGACGAGCCGACCAACCACCTCGACCTCGACTCCAAGGATGTGTTGCTCGACGCGCTCGAGGACTTCGGTGGCACCCTGATCCTCGTCTCGCACGATCGCTACTTCATCGACAAGCTCGCTACCAAGGTGATCGAGGTCGGCCGCGGCGAGGCGATCGTCTACCCGGGCGGGTACGAGGAGTACCGCTGGCACAAGGCGCAACTGGCCCAGCGATCCAGCGTGGGAACCCCGAACCGGGCCGTGGCGCCCCCGTCAGCCCCAGCGAATCCGGGGGGAGGCCCGTCGCGTCCGGCGGAGCGGAAGGTGACCGCACCAACGCCAGCCTCCTCTGGCCAACCCCCGGTGGCGGATCGCGAGGCGCGAAAGCGGGCCGACGCGGAGGCCCGGCGACAGAAGCGTGCGGTCGACGCACTGCGATCGCGAGTCGCAGCGCTCGAGGCTACGATTGCCGGGCGCGAGGGCGAACTGAAAACGCTCGAGGAGCGGATGGCCACAGCCGGCTTCTACGAGGACCACGAGTCGTCGCGCCAGGTGATCGATCGGCACCAAGCGCTGATGTGGGAGGTCGGCGACCTCATGCATCAGTGGGAGGAGCTGCAGGCCGAGATCGAGGCGCTTGCGGAAAAGCCCTGAAGCGCCGCACGCGGAGCCCCGGGCCCCAAGTCCCGAGCCCCCAGTCCCGATTACAGAACTGTGAGCCCCTGCCGATTGGGTGGGGGACGAAGAGGCCAGCGCCGTCACAGCTTCGTCAGCCGGCGACGGATTTGTCCGGGTCGCCGGGGAGCCTCCCGACGTCGGTCCCTCGTGGGCGCCGGCGCCGAACGACCGCTCCGGGCGATGGCCACCAGCGACGCCATGCACCAGCAGACCCGATCGCTCTCGTCCCCGCGCTCAATCCCGGCGCACGCGCCTCGGGCGCGAGCGGAGTTCGCCGCCGTGCCGACGAACTTCTACCGCGACATGGTGCGCGGCATGCGCAACGGCACCGTGGCGATCACCCGCGAGGGTCGTGTCGCGGTGTTCAACGAGGAGGCCTACCGCATCCTCGGCCTCTCGCCGCAGCCCGACGACATCGGGCGCCACTTCGGCGAGGTCCTGGGGCCTCGGAGCGAGATCGTCAGGCTGTTTGCGAATGCGTTCGACGTCGCCCACCTGCCCAGCCGCGCCGAGATGCGCTTGAAGGACTCGGGGCGCGTGATCGGCTACACGTTGAGCATTGTCCGCGGCGAGCGTGGCAGCGCCAACGGCGCGGCGCTCTTCTTCAAGGACCTGACACGCGTCGAGCAGCTGGAGGAACGCGAGCGCCTCCGTGATCGCCTCGCCGCGCTCGGCGAGATGGCGGCCGCCATCGCGCACGAGGTCAAGAACCCGCTCGCCGGCATCGAGGTCATGGCCGGCCTGTTGAAGCGCCGGGTGCCCGATGACCCCGATACCCAGAGCCTGCTCCACGACATCATCCAGGAAGCCAAGATGGCGAACGCGATCGTCATCGAGGTCCTCGAGTTCGTCAGGCCGATCCGGCTCCAGGTCGATCACGTGTCCCTGGCCGAGGTGATCGACGACTCGATCCGGATGGCCGAGAGCCTCGTTCCCCGCGGCACGGTGCGCGTCGATCGCCTCCTGCCCACCGACCTGCCGCGGCTCGAGGCTGACGGGCACCAACTGCGCCAGCTCTTCACGAACCTGGCCACCAACGCCTTCGAGGCGCTGAACGGGTACGGCCGTCTGAGCATCCGGGCCTGGGAATCGGCAGACGAGGATCGCCCCGGCGACAGCCCCTCGATCGTCGTCGAGCTGAAAGACGACGGCCCCGGGATTCCAGAGGAAGTCCGAGACCGCGTCTTCAGCCCGTTCTTCACGACCAAGCCGCGGGGATCGGGGCTCGGACTCGCCATCGTCCGCAAGATCGTCGACGCACACGAAGGGCGCATCGACCTGTCGGTCGAGCCGACCGGAGGCACCACCTTCCGCCTGGTGCTGCCAACCCGGCCAACGGATCACGAGGAGGCTACCGGCGCGTAGCGGAATGCCGCGCGCCCACGCGGGCACGAACCGCAGGGGACACGCACATCATGGGCCGCATTCTCATCTGCGACGATCACGATTCGCTCAGGCGCGGGCTCGCGCGGGCCCTCACCGAGGCCGGCCACGACGTCGAGGAAGCGTCGAACGGCAACGCCGCCATGCAGCGGCTGCACGAGACGGGCTTCGACGTGGTCGTCAGCGACCTCCGCATGGGCGGCGCCGACGGGCTCGACGTTCTGCGCACGTCGAAGTCGCTGCACCCGACGACCGCGGTGATCCTGATGACCGCGTTCGGATCGGTGCACACCGCGGTCGAGGCGATGAAGATCGGGGCCTTCGACTACGTCCCCAAGCCGTTCGAGATCGAGGAGATGGAGGTGAAGATCGCCAAGGCGATCGAGCACCGCCTGCTCCGTCACGAGATCGACTACCTGCGCCACACCCAGCAGGACATCTACGAGTTCGACCGCATCGTCGGCGCGAGCGGGGCGCTCGAGAAGGTGCTCGACGTCGTCCGGAAGGTGGCCAAGAGCAACACGACGGTCATGGTCCGTGGAGAGACCGGCACCGGCAAGGAGCTGATCGCCGGCGCCATCCATCACAACTCGCTGAGGGCGACGCGGAACTTCGTCAAGGTCAACTGTGCGGCGCTCCAGGAGAACCTGCTCGAGTCGGAACTGTTCGGGCACGAGAAGGGCGCGTTCACGAGCGCCGACAAGCAGCGGATCGGCCGCTTCGAGCAGGCCGATGGTGGCACGATGTTCCTCGATGAGGTGGGCGACATGAGCCCGAACACGCAGGCCAAGATCCTGCGCGTGCTCCAGGAGCACGAGTTCGAGCGCCTGGGCGGCACCCGAACGATTCGCGTCGATGTCCGCCTGATCGCGGCCACCAACCGCAACCTGGCTTCGATGGTCGCGAGCGGCCAATTCCGCGAGGACCTGTACTACCGCCTCAACGTCGTGTCGATCGACATGCCGCCGCTGCGCGAGCGGAAGGAAGACATCGCCCCGCTGGCGGAGTTCTTCATCCGACGGTTCTCGGGCGAGCTCAAGAAGAAGATCGACGGCTTCACCCCCGACGCCCTGAAGCTGCTCATGCGATACAACTGGCCGGGCAACATCCGCGAGCTCGAGAACGCAGTCGAGCGGGCGGCACTGCTGGCCGACGAGCGGACGATCAGCGCAGCCGACCTGCGGCTCGGCGATCAGCCCACAGGCGACACCGGCGACGCGGCTCCGGTCGTGAAGCTGCCGCCGACCGGGATCCCGCTCGTCGAGATCGAACGGCAAGCGCTCGTCGAGGCGCTCAAGATGTCGAACTGGGTGCAGAAGGATGCGGCCGAACTGCTGGCGATCAGTCCGCGCGTCATGAACTACAAGATCAAGACCCTCGGCATCGATTTTCCGCGGGGGCGGCGGGCCGCGCTCGTGGCCTACGCCGCCAACGGCAACGGCTAGCGGCCGCAGCGCACACCGCTGGCCGGCGCGGCACCTGCCGACGCACGACCAGTGGGGGGGCCAAGCCCCCCAGCCTGTGACCCCCGGTGGCTCAGTGAACGTGCAGCCCCGGCTTGATGCCAAACTCGCCGATCACCGGATTGACCAGCTTGACGAAGTCGTCGAAACCCATCCGGATGGCATCGGTGTGCGTGCCGGCGTTGAACACGATCTCCGGATCGTGGGCGATCGTCTTGTCGACGAACACCCGCTGCCCGTACAAGGGTCCCAGCGGAGGCATCGCCCCCAGCTCGCAGTCGGGATAGAGCGGTGACAACTCGCTCTCGTGCGCCAGCCGCAAGGCGGCGGCTCCCGCCAGCGCCCGGAGCCGTTCGACATCCACCGAGAAGTGGGCCGGCAGCACCGCCAACACGGGCTGGCCGTCAGCGATGCAGACCACTGTCTTGGCCCATTCCCGGCCCGGCACATGCGTCACGGCCGCGCCCTCTTGCGCGGTGAAGGCGGTCCGGTGGGCCATCGTGGTGAACGCCACGCGGTGGCTCTTCAGAAACTCGTTGATCGCCGCCGAAATCATGACGTGATCCTCCTTCTGCCGAGGCAGCTCCCCGGATGGGTACAGCAACCCGCGTTCCGGTCGCCGATGGGCAAAAACCGGGGCCTTTCTCGCTCGGCCACCCCCGGATCGACCCGACCATGCCGGAGGGTCGCAGAGGCGCCGGAATCTCGGAAGCGGAGGCGGTCAGGCGCGGGGATGCGCTTTCTTGTAGACGTCCATCAACTGCGCCACGTTGACGTGGGTGTAGCGCTGGGTCGTCGAGAGGCGCACATGGCCCAGCAGCTCCTGGATCGCCCTGAGGTCGGCGCCCCGCTGGAGCAGGTGCGTGGCGAATGAGTGGCGAAGCGCGTGCGGGCTGATGCCGAAGCGCGTGCTGCAGAGCGCCACGTACCGCCGGACCAGCCGGTGAACGCTCCTCGCCGTCAGCCGTCCACCGCGGTAGTTGACGAACAGGGGGTCCCGGCGGTCGGCGCGGACGGCCCGCCTCACGGGCCGGCTGGCCAGGCGGCCGGCCCCGCGGGTGGTCGGCGCGGCGGCAACGAGCGCCTCACGCCCCGCTAGGTAGGCCCGGAGCGCCGACGCCGCGCTCCGGTTGAAGGGAACGATGCGCTCCTTGCGTCCTTTGCCGAGCACGCGCACCATCCGACCCCCAAGGTCCACGTCCTCGAGATCGAGGCCGACGAGCTCGCTGAGCCGGAGGCCGGAGGCATAGAAAAGTTCCAGGATCGCCCGGTCGCGCCGGCCGAGCGGCGACTCGCCGTCCGGGGTCTGGAGCAACCGCGCCACCTCGTCTTCGGACAGGTGGGCTGGCACCTTCTTCTCGAGGGTCGGTGTTCCGACGAGCGCGGTTGGATCGTCCTCAATGACCTGCTCGCGGCGGAGATAGCGGGCAAACGTCCTCAAGGCCGACACGCGGCGGGCGGCGGACGCCCTCGAGTTGCCGCGCCGGTGCAACTCGCCGAGAAAGTCCCGGATGGCCGTCGTCGTCACGTCGCCGCCGCCGAGCGTTGCGCGCTTCATGCCCCGCGACCGCGCGAGGAACGCGACAAACTGCGAGAGATCGCCATCGTAGGCCCGCACCGTGTGCTCGGACGCGCCCCGGTTCAGGCGCAAGTGGTCCAGGAACTCCCTGACCAGGGTCTCGAGACCGTGCGGGTCGGCGCCGCCGGCCCGACGTTCAGCCATGGGCGGCCTCGAGCGCGCCGCGAAGGCCGATCTCGCGCGCCCAGCGATCGAGATCGCCAAGCGCCCGCTCGGCAATGAGCATCTTGCGTCGAGCGCGGTCGCGCGGCGGCGTCTCGAGCGGCGCCATGATGCCAAACGTGATGTTGGTGGGCTGGTAGCCGGATGACTCGGCATGCGACACGTAATGCGCCAGCGCTCCGATCGCGGTCGTGCGCGGCGCTGCCACAGGCGCCAGCCCGGCCGCCACCCGAGCGGCGTTGAGGCCGGCAAGGAGACCCGACGCCGCCGACTCGACGTACCCCTCGACTCCCGACACCTGGCCCGCGAAGAACAGGTCGGCGCGCGTGCGCGTCTGCCACGTGCTCTGCAGCACGGTGGGGCCGTTGATGTAGGTGTTGCGGTGCACCATTCCGAAGCGCACGAACTCGGCCTGCTCGAGCCCGGGGATGAGACGAAGCACTCGCGCCTGCTCGGCCCACTTCAGCTGCGTCTGAAACCCGACGAGGCTGAAGTGGTCGCCGGCCAGCGTGTCCTGCCTCAGCTGCACGGCCGCATAGGGACGACGACCGGTGCGCGGATCCACCAGCCCAACGGGCTTCATGGGACCAAACCGCAAGGTGTCGCGCCCCCGGTGGGCCATGACCTCGATCGGCAGGCAGCCTTCGAAGAACCGCTCACTGTCGAAGTCGTGAACGGTGGCCGACTCGGCGCCGACGAGGGCCTCGAAGAATCGCTGGTACTCCTCCGCGGTGAGCGGGCAGTTGAGGTAGTCGCCCCGGGGGTCGCCAGAGTCCGACGTCCAGACGCTCCGGTCCCACCTCGACGCCCGGAACACCTTCGAGCGGTCGATGCTCTCCGCGAGCACGATCGGGCTGATGGCATCGTAGAAGTAGAGGTGCCTGGCCCCGACAAACGCCGCGATGTCCTCCGAAAGGGCATCGGACGTCAGGGGACCGGTGGCGACTACGGCGGTCGCGCCGTCGGGTGACGCCGCAGGAACCGAGGGGACCTCGGCCCGGATGACCGTAATCCGCGGGTGCGCCTCGATGGCCTCGGTGACGGCCTCGGCAAAGCGCACCCGATCGACGGCAAGCGCTGCACCAGCCGGGACGCGTGCGCTGTCGGCCGCCCGCATCACCAACGACCCAAGGCGGCGCATCTCCTCCTTCAGCAACCCAACCGCGTTGTCGAGCTTGTCGCCGCGAAACGAGTTGCTGCAGACGAGTTCAGCCAGGTTCGAGGTCTTGTGCACCGCCGTGGCACGCCCGGGCCGCATTTCATAGAGCGACACCTCGACGCCGAGCGCAGCGGCCTGCCAGGCCGCCTCAACCCCTGCAAGCCCGCCCCCGATGATGCGGACTGCTGGCAACGACTAGGCCTCGAGACGCGGCTTGCGTGGTCGCCGGGCGGCACCCGAGCCGGACGCTCGCCGGCCACGCACACGCTTCGACGGTCCGGCCGCGGCCCTTTCACGCAACATGACCACTGCCTGCTCCAGTGCGACCGAGTCGGGGTTGGTGCCCTTCGGGACGGTCGCATTCGTCGTGCCGTCGGTGACGTAGGGACCGTAGCGGCCGCTCATGAGCTTCACCACCGCGCCCGAGTCGGGGTGGGGGCCCAGTTCTCGCAGCACGGTCCTGCTGGGGCGCGCCTGTCGCCGCGCGCGCTTCGGCTGCCGCAGGAGCTCGAGCGCGTGGTCGAGCGACACCGTGAAGACGTCGGATTCGTCGTCGAGGGACCGGAACTCGCTCCCATGTTTCACGTACGGTCCAAAACGACCGAAGTTCGTCACCACGGGCTCGCCATCGTCGGGATGCGTGCCCAGAACACGGGGCAGGTCGAGCAACTGCAGGGCCTGGTCGAGCGTCAGCCCGGACTCGCTCCACCCGGTTGGGAGCGAGGCGCGTGCGGGCTTGGCGGCCTTGCTGCCCCGCTCTGGTGTCTCGCCACGCTGCACGTAGGGCCCGAAGCGCCCGTTCACCAGGTAGATCGGCTCGCC
>JAFNAJ010000116.1 GCA_017860085.1 Acidobacteriota bacterium
CTCGCACGCCGGGTGGCGCGCCGCCCGCCGGGGCCGCTGGGCGCGCCCCGTCAGGCAGCGCTGGCCCCGCGCGTGGTCAGGCCGTGCCGAGAGGAGGCGCCCCCCCTCGTCCGCGCGGTCGCTGACGCCCGCGCCGGACGCGCCGGGGTAGAATTCCGCACGTCGATCATCCGTCAGGGACCCGCACCCGTCGTGGCACGCGTTGTCGTTCGCATCGCTGGACAGGCTTTCATTGCCGGGCTGTTTGTCGCGGCCGGCGCGGCCGGCATCGTGACGGGCGTCTTGTTCGTCTACGCCGGCGACCTCCCGCAGATCTCGGCGCTCGACGACTACGCGCCCAGCACGATCACGAGGGTGCTCGCTGCCGATGGTCGCGTGGTGGGCGAGTTCGCCACCGAGCGGCGTGTCCTCATCGAACAGGATCAGATCTCCCCGTACTTGCGGCACGCGATCGTGGCATCGGAGGATCAGGAGTTCGATCGGCATTTCGGCATCAACATCCAGCGGATTGTCGTCGCGCTGACGCGCGATCTGTTGGAAATGCGCAAGGCGTCCGGCGCCAGCACCCTGACGCAGCAGCTCGCCAAGAACCTGTTCCTCACGCCGGAGAAGACCTGGGAGCGCAAGGTCAAGGAAGCGCTGCTCGCGATTCAGATCGAGAAGCGCTACACGAAACCCGAGATCTTCACCCTCTACTGCAACCAGATCTACCTGGGACACGGCGCGTACGGCGTCGAGGCCGCGTCGCGGCTGTACTTCGGCAAGTCGGCGAGAGACGTGAACCTCGAGGAGGCGGCGCTCATCGCGGGCATCATCCAGTTGCCGAGCCGACAGAGTCCATACGTGGACCCGGAGTGGGCTCTGCGCCGGCGCAACTACGCTCTCAACCGCATGGCCGAAGCCCGCTTCATCTCCGAGGCCGAGGCCAAGGCCGCCATGGCGCGTCCAATCGTCACCGTGGGACTGCCGTCGTCTGCCGACTCGGTCGCCCCCTACTATGTCGAGGAGGTCAGGAAGGCCATCGAGGCACGGTACGGGGCCAAGCGGTTGTATGAGCAGGGCCTGTCGGTTCGCACCGCGCTCGACGTGCGGCTCCAGATGGCCGCCAACCGCGCCGTCAGCGAGGGCGTGCGGCGCATCGACCAGCGCCGAGGCTTCCGGCGGCCGGTCCGCAACCTCGTCTCCGAGCAGGGGAGCATCGACACCTTCAGCCACCCCCATTGGGCGAAGCCCCCGGGTCTCGACGATGTCGTCCCAGCCGTGGTCACCGCGGTCGAGCGATCGCGAATCACGGCGCGCATCGGCTCCGAGTCTGCTGACATCGTTCGAGAGGGCTTCGCGTGGACGGGACAGACCGACGCCACGCGCCTCCTGAAGGTTGGCGACCTGGTGGACGTGCGGGTCGTCGGCCGTGACGAGGCCACGGCGCACGTGAAGGCGGTGCTCGAGCAGGAGCCCGAGGTGGAGGGCGCGCTGCTTGCGATCGACAATCGCACGGGCCAGATCCTGGCCATGGTGGGCGGATACCGCTTCGAGCGGAGCAAGTTCAACCGCGCCATTCAGGCATACCGGCAGCTCGGGTCGACCTTCAAGGCCGTCGTCTACACCGCCGCAATCGATCGGGGCTACACGCCGGTCTCCATCCTCATGGACGCGCCCGTGAGCTACTCGGGCGGAGCCGGTCTGCCCCGATATGAGCCTGGCAACTACGATGGTCGCTTCGAAGGTCCCATCACGCTGCGTCGGGCCCTCGAGGCCTCGCGGAACATCCCGGCGGTGCGGGTCACCGACAGCCTGGGACCCAAGCAGGTCATCACCTACGCGCGACGGTTCGGGTTCGAGGGCAAGATGGACCCGTATTTGTCACTGGCCCTGGGCGCGGCCGAGGCGACGCTGCTCGAAGCCACGAGCGCCTTTTCGGTGTTTCCCAACCAGGGCGTGAGGATGCGGCCGTACCAGATCCTCCAGGTGCTCGACCGCGAGGGCAATGTCCTCGAGGAGAACCGCCCCGAACCCACCGACGCGATTCGCGCCGACACCGCGTTCGTCATGACAAGCCTCCTCACCGGCGTGGTCACCCGGGGGACCGCGGTGAAGGCGGCTGCCCTCGACTGGCCCCTGGGGGGCAAGACCGGCACGACCAACGACTTCACCGATGCGTGGTTCGTCGGGTTCGACCCGGACATCACCGTCGGCGTCTGGGTCGGGCTGGATCAGAAGCGGCCGCTCGGCAGGGGCGAGTCGGGCGCGGCGGCGGCCCTGCCCATCTGGATCGATTTCATGAAGACGTGGATCGCCACACGCACGGGTCGTCCCGAGTTCCCGCGCCCGGGCAACATCCTCTACGTCTCGATTGACCAGGCGACGGGGACGTCCGTGCCCCGAGATGCACCGGGGAGCCTCAACGAGGTGTTCATCTCGGGAACGCAGCCTGGCGGGGGCGAGTCTCGTCCCTGATCAGTCCTCGTCCGGGCTCGCGGCCATCAACGTGCCCGATGCCTTTCGCATCAGGTACGTCTTGATGAACTGATCGAGGTCGCCGTCGAGCACGCGGTCGACGTCGCCGACCTGTTCCTTGGTGCGGTGGTCCTTGGCCAGCCGGTACGGGTGCAGCACGTAGCTGCGGATCTGGCTGCCGAACGCGATGTCCTTCTTGGCGCCGCCGAGTTGTTCCAGCTTCGCCTGCTGTTCCTTCGTCCTGAGATCGTAGAGCCGAGCCTTGAGCACGCGCATCGCCGCATCACGGTTGCGGTGCTGCGACCGCTCGTTCTGGCACGACACCACGATGCCTGTCGGCAGGTGGGTGATGCGCACGGCCGAATCGGTGACGTTGACGTGCTGCCCGCCGGCACCGCTCGACCGGTACGTGTCGATGCGGATGTCCTTGTCCTCGACGACGATGTCGACGTCCTCCGGCAGCTCGGGCCAGACGTAGACGGACGCGAACGACGTGTGCCGGCGGGCGGCCTGGTCGAACGGCGAGATTCGCACGAGCCGATGGACACCCGCCTCGGCCAGCAGCAGGCCATAGGCGTACTCGCCCGACACGGTGAAGGTGGCGCTCTTGATCCCGGCGTCCTCGGCTGGCTGCAGGTCGATCACCTCGCGCTTGAACCCGCGGCGCTCGGTCCATCGGAGATACATGCGCAGCAGCATCTCGGCCCAATCCTGGGACTCCGTGCCTCCGGCACCCGGGTGGATGGTCACGATTGCATTGCTGCGATCGTGCTCCCCCCCCAGCATCTTCTTCGTCTCGCCCTCCGCGACCTCTGCTTCGAGCTCGTCGAGCACGCGCACGAAGTCGCTCTCCACGGGCTCGCCCTGCTGGAGCCACTCGTAGAGCACGCCCAGGTCGTCGCCCGTCTTGCCCAGCCGACCGGCCAACTCGACGTCTTCCTCGAGCCGTCTCCGTCGCTGCAGCACTTTCTGGGCTTCAGCCTGGTCTTTCCAGAAGTCGGGGGCAGCCGCCCGCTCCTCGAGGCGCGTCAGCTCTTCTCTGGGTCGAGCGGCCTCAAAGATACCCTCGGAGATCGGTGGCACGTCTGGCGAGGTCTTGATAGCGGCGAACGAGGTCTTCGCGGAGGATGGCCACGGGAGCACGACTCCTTCAGGAACGGCCGGGCGCGCGGGCCGAACGCCAGCCGTTCAACAGCAGCCAGAGGGTCACGGCCGCGCACGCCCAGGCAAACGAATCTCCAATTCTACCGTAGACCGTCAGGCCTCCGAGCAACCTGACCTGGCCGACCAGCGTGCGCGGCTCGAACAAGGGCGATTGCACGACCACGCGGCCGTAGGGATCGACGATCCCGCTGATGCCGGTGTTGGCCGCCCGCACGAGATAGCGTCCCTGCTCGATGGCTCGAAGGCGAGCCTGCTCGAAGTGCTGGAACGGCGCCGAACTGGTCCCGTACCACGCGTCGTTGGTCAGCGTCACCAGCAACTGGCTGCCGCGACGAACCGCGTCACGCACCAGATGGGGGAACACGACCTCGTAGCAGATGGCCACGCTCACCGGGCGACCCTGCACCGGCAGCAGCGTCAGCGCCTGTCCCGCGCTGAAGTCCGACACCCCTTCGACGAGAGGCGCCACGAAGAACAGCACGCGTCGCAGGGGCACGTACTCGCCGAACGGAACGAGGTGCATCTTGCGATACACCCCGGCGGTGGCTCCGGTCTGGTCGACGAGGAATGCGGCGTTGTAGTAACGAGGAGGTTCGCCGACTTCGACCTGGTTGCTGCCGAACAGCATCCACGTGCCCGTGGCGACCGCCGTGTCGCGGATGGCGGTTGTGCTGGGCGGGTGGGCTTCGAACGTGAACGGCGTCGAAGACTCCGGCCAGACGATGAGGCGGACGCCCTGCGCAGCCACCTCTCGGCTGAGGGCGAGGTGACGCGTGAGGATCTCGGCGGCAGATGTCGGGTCCCACTTGCGGTCCTGCTCGACGTTGCCCTGGACGATGCCGACGTCGAGGCTCGTGCCGCCGGCCAGCAGGGTGCCACGCGCCACGCGCCAGCTCCCCCACGCCGTCGCCGCGACCATGACCGCTGCCACCGTGGCCACGACCGGAAGCGCTCGTCGCCAGCCGACGGACACCGCATACGCCAGCGCGCCATTGACCGCGACGACGAGCGCCGAGAGGCCGTAGACGCCGAAGAGGCTGGCCACCTGCGCGATGGGCATCACCGACACCTGGCTGTAGCCGAGGAGTACCCACGGAAACCCAGTGAGAAGGTGGGCCCTCGCCCACTCGGTCGTGACCCACACTGCCGGCGCGATCAGCGCGACCCGACGACCGAGGCGGCGTCCAGCGAAGTGGATGCCCACGGCGAACGCGGCCGGATACAGGGCGAGGTACGCGACGAGCAGCCCTGCCACGGGCGTGGCCACCGGTCGTGACACGCCGCCGTAGACGACCATGACGTCGACGGTCCAGTAGACCGTTCCCGCAAAGGAGACGAGGCCCGTGACCAAGCCGAGCGTCCACGCGTGGAGCGGTGACGTCCGCGCGCGCTCGCCTCGCAAGGCAACGAGCAAGGGCACGAGCGCCACCCAGGCGACGGCCGGATGACCGAATTTCGGGAAGCTGAGCGCGAGCAGCACGCCCGCGACGAGCGCTAGCGGGTAAGCCAGGGCTTGAACCGTTCCTGCTCGGCGAGGCGGCGCATCATCTGCTCGGCCTCGCCACGGTCTTGGTAGCTGCCGACGCGAACTCGGTACATCGGCGCCGCTCCCCCACCGGCCGGGGCAACGACATAGGCGTCGTAGCCCTTCTTCACGAGGCGCGCCGCGATCGCATCGGCCTCGGCTCTCTGCCGCACGGCCGCCACCTGGACCGCCCAGCCGCCGGGGACCCTCGCGGGCGAGGACGCCGGGGCCGCCGCGCGGTCGGTCGCCGGAGGCGCAGGAGCGGGCGGAGACGTCTCCACGGGCTTCACTTTCTCGCCACTCGTCGAGACCGGGGCCGGCGCCGGGGGCGTCGGCTCCGCCGGCTCGGGCACCTCGGTGCCCGACTTCACGGTCTCGGCGGGAGGTTCCGCGTTGCCGAGCCGCTCGTAGTAGCTCAGCTCGGACGCCGCGACGCTGGTGGCCTGCGAGCCCGGCGCCGCCGCGTCACCGCTCGCCGGCGACGCCGTCTCGGTGGGCGGGACGGCCGCCACACCGGCGTCCACGGACGCATCGGTGCGCACACCGCGTCCCACCAGGACGCCACACAGGAAAATGACGATCGAGACCACCGTGGTGGCCATGAACAAGAAGACGAGCTGCTTCCCGCTCAGGTGGATCTCGTGGAAGCCGTCTTCAGACGAAGTCGTGGCGTTGCGCGCGTCCGTGTTCATTCCTTGGGGCTGGATGACCGCTGGCTGAGGATGTTCAGAAACTCAATCGGCAGCGGGAAGATGATCGTCGAGTTTTTCTCCGAGGCGATCTCGGTCAGCGTTTGCAGGTATCGCAGGGTGATCGTCACGGGCTCTGTGGCGATGATGTGGGCCGCCTGCGACAGTTTCTCCGATGCGATCAACTCGCCTTCAGCGTGGATGATCTTAGCACGTTTCTCGCGCTCGGCTTCGGCCTGCTTGGCCATGGCGCGCTGCATGTCGGGCGGCAAATCCACGTGCTTCACCTCGACGGCCGACACCTTGATGCCCCAGGGATCGGTACGCTGATCGAGGATGTGCTGCAGTTGCTGGTTGAGCCGGTCGCGCGCCGAGAGGAGGTCGTCGAGCTCCACCTGCCCCAGCACGCTGCGCAGGGTCGTCTGCGAGAGCTGTGACGTGGCGTAGTTGTAGTTCTCCACCTCGACGATGGCCTTGCGCGGCTCCATCACGCGGAAGTAGACCACGGCGTTGACCTTCACCGACACGTTGTCCCTGGTGATGATGTCCTGCGGTGGCACGTCGAGCACGACGGTGCGCAGGCTCACCCGCACCATGCGATCGATGGGGGCAAAGACGAGCACGATGCCCGGGCCCTTGGGCAGTGGCAGCAGCTTGCCGAGCCTGAAGATCACGCCGCGTTCGTACTCGTTGAGGATCTTGATGGACGAGATGACGTAGAAGACGACGATCAGCGCGATGATCAGCGACGGCGTGAGAATCATGGTGACCCTCCTGGGGCATCGGACGAGGCCCGTTGAACACGCACGGCAAGGCCATCCACCGACACGACCTTCACCGGGTCGCCCTGGCCGATGTCCTCGTCCGACGTCGCGTTCCAGATTTCCCCGTGGGTGGCCACCCGACCCGTGCCGCCCGCGGGAATCGGCGTGAGCGCTTTCCCTGCCTCGTCGATCATGCCAACCGACCCGGTGACGGACCGTCGGAGCTGCGCCTGAACGGCGAGCCGTACCAGGAACAGCACGATGGCGGCGAAGCCAACCATCAGTGGGACGATGAGCCGGAGGCCTATCTGCAGCTCGGGCAGCGGCGAGTCGATCAGCATCATCGATCCGAAGATCAGGCTGACGAGACCGCCCACCGCCAGCAGGCCGAAGCTGGCGACCTTGATCTCGAGCACGAGCAGCAAGAGGCCGAACACGATGAGAGCGAGCCCGGCGAAGTTGATGGGCAGGATCTGGAACGCGAAGAACGCCAGCAGCAGGCACAGGCCCCCGACCACGCCGGGCAGGACCGATCCGGGGTTCCACAACTCGATCGTGAGCCCGAGCGTTCCCAGGCTCAGCAGCAGGTAGGCGACCTGCGGATGCGCCACGGCGCTCAGCAGACGCTGCCGCCACGTCATCGCAACGGTTTCGATGCGGGCCCCGGCCGTCCTGACCGTCACCGTGGTGCCGTCGAACCGCTTCACCTCGCGGCCGTCGAGCTGGGCCAAGAGGTCGTCGAGGTCGGATGCCACGAGGTCCACCAGCGGGGGATCGGCTCGGCGGGCCTCCTCCTCCGTGAACGCGCGGCTCTCGGTCACCGCCTTGTCAACGAGCTCGACATTGCGGCCGCGCTTGGCCGCGAGCGACCTCGCGTAGGCCGCCAGGTCGGAGGCCGCTTTCTTGGCCATGGTGGCGTCGATCGGCTGGCCGTCGCCCGACACGGGGTGTGCCGCCCCGACGGACGT
>JAFNAJ010000117.1 GCA_017860085.1 Acidobacteriota bacterium
GGCGGACGTCCGCATCCAGGCGGCCGACCTGTCGACGATCGAGACGCTGATCGGCGAGTTGTCGCAGCCCGACGAGCAGCGCGTGCTCTACGCGATCGGGGTGCTGGAATCGCTCGACAAGCGCAACCTGATCACCCCGCTGCTGCTCTACCACGAATCCCCCAAGGTCAAGGCGCGGGCGCTGGCCGCGCTCTCCCAGGCGAGCCCGGAGCTGGCCAAGAGCTGGCAGCCACTGGTGCAGCGCCTTCTCTCCGATCCCGACGTCGATGTGCGCGTGGCCGCCATGCAGGCCCTGGCCGCTGTCCGCGAGGAGGACCTCGCCGACCTGGTCAGTCCGTACCTCGATCACCCCGACCCGCGAGTGGTGTCGACCGCGGCCGCGGTGCTGGCTCGCAGCCAGGCTCCTGACAACGTCGCCCGCGCCGAGGCCGCCATCGCAAAACTGGCCGGAGAGACACACGACGCGGGCGCGGCGGGTCGTCGCGAGGCGGCGGCAGCCATCCGGCAGATCCGGAGCGACCGCTTCAACGCGCTTCTCATCCCGCTGCTGTACGACGACGACCCCGGGGTGGCCGAGGAGGCAATGCGGAGCGTACAAGAGCTCGGCACGGCCAACTACATTTTCGTACCCACACTGGTCTCGCTGCTGGGCAACCGGAGGCTGAAGCGCGCGGCGCGCGAGGTCCTCGTCAGGTACGGCGAGGACGTCGTCGACTCGCTCGCGTACTTCCTGCGCGATCCGGACGAGGGCATCTGGGTTCGGCGCCACCTGCCGGCCACGCTGGCCCGCATTCCGTGCCAGCGCACCCTCGACGCCTTGGTGGGTGCGATCGCGACGGAAACCGACGGGTTCGTCCGGTACAAGCTGGTCACGGCCATCGACCGCGTGCTGGAGGAGGCACCGTCGCTGACGTTCGATCGCAAGCCCATCGAGACGCTGACGCTGCGCGACAGCCGTCGCTACTTCGAGTGCCTGAGCTATCACCACAACCTCTTCGCGCGTGAGAAGGTGGACGCGTCGGCCCTGCTCGCCCGCGTCCTCTCCGAGAAGATGTCGCGGGTCAGCGAGCGGCTGTGGCTGCTGCTGGGCCTGCAGTACCCGCGGAAGGATGTGGCCGCGGCGCGCTGGGCGATCGAGCGCGGCGATGTCAAGGCACGATCCGCGGGGCTCGAGTACCTCGACAACGTGATCGCCGGCCCGTTCCGCAAGCAGTTGCTGCCGATCTTCGAAGACATGCCGGCCGAAGAGCGCGTCAGCAAGGCCAACTCGGTGCTCGGCACGCGGCCGCGCGGCGTCGAGGAGACCCTGCTGGCGCTCATCAACGACACCGACGAGATCGTCGCGGCCGCGGCCATCCACCTGGCGGCACGACTGCAGCTGTGGGGCCTGGCCGACGACATCGAGCACGTGCTCGCCCACCGCGACGTGCGCGATTTCTTCGTGTTCGAATCGGCCTCCTGGGCCCTGGCCGAGCACCGCATGCCGGCCGAGCGCCGGCGCGATCTCTGGCTCGAGAACCTCCCGGCCATCGAGGTGGCCGAACGCCTGTCGCAGTCGCCGCTCTTCTCCCGCACGTCGGTGGACGAGCTGTGCCGCCTCGCCGGCAGTGGCAAGCAGGTTCGCTACGAGAGCGGCCGCGTGCTCTACTCGGCCGGCGTTCGTGCCGACACGATTCAGTTCCTGCTCGACGGTTTGATCGAGGCCACCGAGGAGGGCCAGACGGGGCAGCTGGCTCCCCCGGCTGCCCTGGCGTTCGACGAGGTGGTGCGCGGCGTTCCGCTGGCAGCGACGCTGCGGACGAGCGACAAGAGCGTCTGCCTGTCGCTGACGCTCGAGGAAACGCGGACGCTCTTCGCCGAGAGCACCGACCTCGTCCGCGGGCTGTTTGCCACGCTCCTCGAGCACCCGGCGTTTGCGGGCCGTCGCGTCCTCGTGCATGGCCAGGATGGGGCCGAGCTGGCGCGCTTCACCGCCGAGGGCATCAAGCCGGTGGAGAAGGTGCTGGCGCTGCAGCGCGTCGACTTGTTCCGTCGGTTCCCGACCACCGAACTGCTCGAGCTGGCCAACGTGGCGCGCGCCTTGCCACTCAAGCAGGACGCGTCACTGTTTGGCGAAGGCGATGCGCCGGCGATGTACTTCGTCCTCGATGGCGAGATCGCGCTCATGGAGGCCACGAGCCCACCCGTGTCGGCCGCCGCGGGCGACGCGATCGGGCTGGTCGAGACGTTGGCCGGCGTTCCGCTCGGACGCACCGCTCGGGTCGCCCGTACCGGGTGGGCCCTGAAGGTGACACACGAAGATCTGTTCGACCTGCTGGGCCATCAGCCGGATCTTCTGCGGCACCTGTTCGGCGCACTGCTCGGCGCCCGCCGCGAAGTGGGGGAAGAGGCGAAGGCCTGACGTCCTACGCCTGTCGCGACTTCACCGCGGCACGCGTTTCGCGGTCGATCTCGCGTCGCCGGATGGTCTCTCGCTTGTCATGGGCCTGCTTGCCGCGCGCGACGCTCACGGCCACCTTGATGCGTCCCTGCTTCAGGTACATGCGGACGGGCACGAGCGTCATGCCTCGCTCGATGACCTTGCCGATCAGCTTGCGGATCTCGGCCCGGTGCAGGAGGAGCTTCTTCGGCCGGGTCGGCTCGTGGTGCGCGTACCCGCGATGGCTGTACGGGCTGATGTGCACCCCGTAGAGGAAGAGCTCGCCATTCTCGATCCGCCCGTAGCTGTCGCGCAGGTTGACGCGACCTTCGCGGGCCGCCTTGACCTCGGTGCCGAGCAGCACGATCCCAGCCTCGAAGGTCTCGAGCAGGTGGAAGTCGTGCCGGGCCTTCCGGTTGTCCGCGATGACGCGGTCGGGCGACCGCTCGGCCTTCTCAGCCATGCGTGGCTCCCGCCGGAGGCCGCGACGCCGCCAGGCGTGCCGCCAGGCGGACGGCCTCGACCATGCTGGTGTGGTCCGCCCGGCCCGTCCCGGCGATGTCGAACGCCGTGCCGTGGTCGACCGACGTGCGCACGATCGGCAGCCCGAGCGTCACGTTGACCGAGGTCCCGAACGCCAGCAGCTTGACCGGGATCAGCCCCTGGTCGTGGTAGCAGGCGATCACCGCGTCGTACTCGCCGCGCACCGCCTTGACGAACACGGTGTCCGCGGGCCAGGGCCCCGTCACCTCGAGTCCGCGGGCTCGGCATCGCTCGATCGTCGGACGGAGCATCTCGTCGTCTTCCGTCCCCATCAGCCCGTGCTCACCTGCGTGGGGGTTGAGGGCGGCGACCGCCAGCCGGGGGCGCGCGATGCCGAACCGGGGCAACGACTCGGCCGTCAACTCGATCGCGTCGGTCAGCACCTGCGGCGTCAGCACGCGCGGCACGTGACGCAGCGCGACGTGCACGGTCGCCAGCACGACCAGGAGCCGCGGCGAGTAGAACATCATGGCCACGCGCGGCGCCCCGCACAGGTGGCCGAGCAGATCGGTGTGCCCCTTCCAGGGAAGCCCGGCCAGGGCGAAGGCCTCCTTGCTGATCGGCGCGGTGACGATGCCGCTGATGCGCCCAGCCCGGGCATCGGTGGCTGCCCCGACGATGGCTTCGTACGCCGCGCGACCGGCGGCGGCCGACACCACGCCGGGCGCGAAGCCGGCGCGGGCGTCCGGCGACGCCGGTCCGTAGAGCACCGGCTCACACACCGACCGCACCCGCTCGTCGGCAGCGGCTCGGATCGCGATCTCGGGACCGATCCCGGCCGGGTCGCCGACGGTGAGGCCAATGCGAGGCAGCGACATGGTCCTGGGTGATGAGAGGCGGCGTGTCGCGCTATCGCGGAGGCCAGCTGCGGCAACCGGTTCCGCCGGCGCACCCGCCGCCACAGCGTCCCTCGCAGCCGCTCTCGTGCGCGCACCCTGCAAACGCCTCGCCCTTGCCCTCGGCAAGCTCGTACCGCAGACAGCACTTGAGCCGTCCGCACAGGCCCGACAGCTTCGACGGGTTGAGGCTCAGGCGCTGCAGCTTGGCCATCTTGATGGACACAGGCTCGAACGAATGGAGCCAGGTCGTGCAGCAGAGGGGGCGCCCGCACGACCCATACCCGCCGAGCAGCTTCGCCTCGTCGCGCACCCCGATCTGCCGCATCTCGACCCGGGTTCGGAACTCGGCGGCCAGGTCCCGCACGAGCTCGCGGAAGTCGACGCGCCCCTCGGCGGTGAAGTAGAACACGATCCGGGAGCCGTCGGGGAACTGCTCGACTCGTGTCAGCTTCATCTGCAGGTTGCGCTCGTGCACTTTGAGCAGGCAGAACTGCAGGGCAGCCCGTTCTCGCTCCTCACGCGCGAGCCGCGCGCCGAGGTCGTCACGGGTCGCCCGTCGCACGACGCGGAGTATCGCCCGGGGGTCGAGGACACGGCGCGACACGACGGCCGGCACCGTCCGCACGACGCCGCCAATGATGGGGCCATTCTCACCGTCGACCACCACCTGGTCGCCCGGCAACGGCGGCTCGTCCACCGCCTGTTCAGGAAGCCGCACTATGTGAACACGCCCCACCGGCGCGAACTTCACGCCGATCAAAGGGCGGGAATCATCCGCCATTGGCGCCGCTCTATCGCGATGCGACCGGGGCGAACCCCGCCTAGACCTCGAACGCCACCCAGTCGGCCACGGCCTTCTGGCTGACGTTGCGATCCAGTGCGTAGAGCGCCCGGTCGACCGCTCGAAACGCGCGGGCCACGCGGTGGCCGTCAAAGGCCGACGCCAACCTCGCCAATGTCGGCGCGAGATCGGCGTTCGCCAGCCACCTCTGGTCCGCGCGGGAAGAAACGACGGCGAGGTCGCGCAGCAGGGATGCCGTCGCCTGCAGGCGCTCGGTCACATCCACACGAGTCGCGCCTGCTGGACGCTTCCGCGACCGTCCACCGGGCCTCGCCACGAGCACTTGCGCCGCGTCCAGGCGGTCGGCAGGCGTGCCCGGTCGCGCCAGCCGCGCAAGGAACGCCTCGGCTACCTGCCGAGGGTCTTCCCGATCGCCTGCCGCGTGCGACAGCGCCGCCGCAATGCTGCCACCCGCGAGGCTTGCGGCGGCCCGGGCTTCGTCGGCCGTGCACGCGCCCCGCTCGACCAGCCAGTCGGCGATCTCGCGCTCGCTGAGCGGGCCGAAGCGCATCCGCGGACACCTGGAACGGATCGTCGGCAGCAACGCATCGGGCTGCGACGTCACGAGCACGAAGCTCGTGCCGGGCGGCGGCTCCTCGAGCGCCTTGAGCAGGGCGTTCTGGGATGCAATCTCGAGCCGCTCGGCCTCGTCGATGACGACCACGCGCCGGTGGCCATCGAACGGCCGGTAGCCGCTCGCCGCCAGCACCTCGCGGACGCGGTCGATCTTGATCGATCGGCGGTCGTCCGGCGCCAGCACGCGGAGGCAGTCGATGGCCGGCTCCGCTCCCCGCCCGATCCGGTCGAGCGCACGCGCGATGCGCACGCACGACCGGCACGTTCCACACGCGTCGAACGCAAGGCCTCCACTGACCGACGCGTCGAACAGGCCCGGGCCCGGACGAACCGGGTCGAGGCAGTTGACGGCCCGGGCGAGGGCCACAGCGGTCGTGAACTTGCCCACGCCCGACGGACCCGCGAAGATCAGGCTGGGTGGAAGCGTTTCCTGCGCCAGCGACCTCGCCAGCAGGGTGATCACGTGCCGATGACCGACGAGGTTTGCAAACGACATGCAGGCCGCGGCGTGTACGGGCATCGTATCATAGCGACCTTCGACGCCCCACGACACCGCGGTCGCAGGCGTCGGCATCCACGCACTCGCGACGCCGGCCCGTCGACCGCCCGATGCCGGACGCTTTGACAGAACGACCTCGAGGCTGCAACCATGGCCGGTCGGAGGCCACACACCACGTGACACCTTTCTCACTCAAGGCCATCGCCGCGGGCAGCGGGCTCGTGTTCGCGCTCGGCACCGCCGTCTATCTCGGAGGGCCGTGGGCGTCGGGTCGCGCACAGGGCCGGCAAGTCGTCGCGTCGGGCAGCGAGGCCGTCGTGGCGCGCGTGGATGGCGAGGCCATTACCGCTGCCGAACTCGATCGCCACCTCGGGGTCGAAGCGGATCGGCTCTTTCAGCAACTCCACGAGATGCGACGGAGTCGACTCGATTCGCTGATCGCCGACCGCCTGGTCGCGCGGGAGGCATCCAAGCGCGGGGTGTCGGTGGACGAGCTCATGCGAACGGAAGTGCTGTCGAAGGTGGCGCCCGTCACCGATGCCGAGGTCGACGGGTTCTACGAGACCAACCGTGCCCGCCTCCCGGATCAGCCCACCATCAAGGACCAGATCCGCGCGTTCCTCGGGTCGCAGCGGCTCAATGCGCGCCAGGAGGAGTTCATCGGCTCGCTCCGGGCAGCGGCCAAGGTGTCGGTGTCTCTGGACGAGCCGCCGCTCATCCGCCACTCGGTCTCCTCCGAGGGAGCCGCGGTCAGGGGGCCGGCCAACGCGCCGGTGACGATCGTCGAGTTCTCCGACTTCCACTGCCCCTTCTGCCGCCGCGTGCAACCCACGCTCCGCGACGTGCTGGCCCGGTACCCGAACCAGGTGCGTCTCGTGTACCGCGACCTGCCGCTCGACTCGCTCCACCCGCAGGCTCGCCGCTCCGCCAGAGCGGCGCGATGCGCGGGCGACCAGGGCAAGTTCTGGGAGTACCACGACGCGCTGTACGAAGGCCCGTCAGACGCATCGGACGCGACGCTCCAGGCCGCTGCCGCGAAGGTGGGCCTCGATGCGTCGGCGTTCTCGAGTTGCCTCGCCAGCGAGAAGCACGCCGAGGCCGTTGAGCGCGACGTCGAAGAGGCCACCCGGCTGGGTGCCCAGGGCACACCGGCCTTCTTCGTCAACGGTCGGTTCCTCAACGGAGCCCAGCCCCTTGAGGCCTTCGTGGACATCATCGAAGACGAGCTGAGGCGCGGGGCCCAGCAGTAGAAACCAGGAGATCTGTCGGTTCCTGGTTCTTCGGACCTAGTTCCTGGTCCGTCCTTCGTTCCTGGTTCCCGGTTCGCACGTCATGTGCTACGGCTCAGAACCAAGGACCAGGAACCCGTCGCGTGCTGACGCTCCGGGTCAGCGGCCGGCCTGGGCGCGACGTGCCGCCAGGATGGCCTGGATGAGTTCCTCTGGCACGTCTGCCAGCTCGATGACGTGGTCGCGAGCCGCCTTGCATGCGTTGATCGTCGCTTCGTAGCTGCGGACGTAAGCAAGGCACGGCGGGCACCGCGACAGGTGGCGCTCGAACTCCGCCTTCGCGTCCGGCTCGAGGTCATCGGCCGTGTAGTCGAACAGGAAGTCGACCAGTTCTCGACAGGTCACGCCGATCCCCCGCCCAGTCGCGCGGCCAGCAGCGTCCGCAGCGCCTGCCGCGCCCGGTGCAGCCTGATCTTCACCGCATTCTCAGTGAGCCCCAGGGCGTCGGCCGCGTAACACGAGCACGCTGCGATACGAGTCGGGCAGTCGCTGAATCGCCTGGCGCACCACGTGTCGTGTCTCCTCGCGAGCCAGTGCCTGCTCGGGATCGCCCCAGTCCGCGTACGCGTCGCTGTGGTGCCCGTCGTCTGCAAACGACGGGAGCAACGGCCCGATCGGTTCCTCGGGGCGCCGGCGGGCCGCCCGCAGCTTCATGAGCGCGGTGTTGACCACGATCCGGTGCAGCCACGTCGAGAGCCTGGCGTGGCCGCCAAATCGGTCGATGCCACGAAAGGCGGCGAGGAAGGCGTCCTGCACCACGTCCCTCGCGTCCGACTCCTCTCCGACCAGGCGGCGGGCCACCGCGAGCATCCGGCCCGTGTTGTCCCGTACCAGCGCCTCGAACGCGTCGTCGTCTCCGGCCTTGAGCCGCTCGACAAGCCGCGCCTCCGTCGCGCCGGAAGGCGCACCATTCGAGTCGTGCCCGGCGCCGTGCATCGCGACACGGTAGCACACGGCCATGGCCTCCCGGCCACCGTGCGAGCGCCGGCGGCAACGCTCACGTCGCCCCGTTGACTTGGATGCCGCGCAGGGTGGTGCGATACGGGCGCGGCGGTGGTCAGGACTGGTCGGTCGTCGCCGATGCGCGCTCGCGCTCGACGAGCACCTTGTCGACACGACGGCCGTCCATGTCGACGACCTCGAAGCGGAATCCACCCCAGGCGAAGCGATCGCCGGCACGCGGGATCCGGGACAGGCGTGTCATCGCGAAGCCCGCAATGGTCTGGTACGTGCCCCGCTCCTGCTCGGGCAGCGGGGGCAAGCCGAGCAGTCCCTCGAGGTCTTCGACGCGCGCGTCGCCCTCGACCAGCCACGACCCGTCCTCGCGCGTCACGACTGGCCCGGCCTCGGCCTCGGGCTCCGAGGGCATCTCGCCCACGAGCCCTTCGAGGATGTCGCTGGGGGTCACCAGCCCCTCGACGGCCCCGAACTCGTCCAGGACGAGCGCCAGGTGCACCCGAGACGCCCTGAAGGTTTCGAGCAGCTGGAAGACAGACACCGTCGACGGGACGAACAGCGGCGGCCGCAGCCTGGCTCTGACGTTGAGCGCCTTGCCCGCCAGCAGGTCCTCGAGCAGGTCCTCGGTGTCGGCAAGGCCGAGCACCTTGTCGAGTTCGCCGTCGCAGAGCAGCAGCCGGGGATGGCTGGCCGTGGCAAGGTGCGTCCGGATGCCGTCGACGCCCTCGTGCACGTCGATCCAGTCGATTTCGTGGCGGGGCGTCATGATCGCCGACGCCTTCCGATCGCCCAGGCGGAACACCTTTTCCACGATCTGCTGCTCGACCGGCGCCACGTCGCCGTTCAGGGTCGCCTGCTTGATGAGGGCGCGGATCTCTTCCTCGGTGACGGGGTGATCGTGGGTGGGCCTGATACGGAGGGCCGCGAGGGCCACCCGCGTGGACGCGCTCAGCAGCTGCACGACGGGCTTGGCCAGGCGGGCGAGGCCCGACATCGGGCGTGCCACCAGACCCGCGATACCCTCCGGGTTGTGCAGGGCGATCGCCTTCGGCACGAGCTCGCCGATGATCAGCGACAGGTAGGTGATGACGGTCACCACGATCCCGAGCGCGATCCCCTCGCGGTACGGGGCGAGCGTGGGGAACTGCCCGAGCCACGCGGCCAGCTGCTCGGTGAAGGTGGCGCCGCTGTAGACGCCGGCCAGGATGCCGATGAGGGTGATCCCAATCTGCACGGTCGACAGGAAGTCGGTAGGATCGCCCTTCAGGCGCAAGGCCGCCGCCGCGCGCCGGTCGCCCAACTCGGCCCGACGCTGCAGGCGGACCCGGCGCGCGGTGACCATGGCAATCTCCGACATGGCGAAGATGCCGTTGGCCACGAGCAGCGCCAAGATGACCAGGACCTCGACCGTGAGCATGTACACCTGCTCGGGGATGGCGCGTGGCCCCAGCACGCGACCATTGAGGGGTCAATTATAATGGCCGGATGCGAGCCGCACGGTGGCTCTATCTGGTTGCCCTGGCAGTCTGGCTCGGAGGGCTCATCGTGCTGGGCGCGTGCGTCGCGCCTGGCTTGTTTGGCTGGCTCGCCCCCGACGGTGCAGCGTCCGGGCGCCAGGCGGCCGTCGGCGCGTTCGCGGCAGTCCTCGACCGTTTCCACCTGGTGGCCTACGGTGCCGGGACCGCGCTGCTCGGCTCTCTCGGGGTCATGGCGCTCATCGGGCCGCGGCCTCGCCCCTGGGCCGCTCGTCTGGCCCTGGTCATGGCGATGCTCGCGTCCACCTTCGTCGTGCATGTGCCCCTGGGACGATCGATCATCTGGCTGCAGCGCGACGCAGGCCGCCTGCCGAGCCAGCTGGACGCCGGCGACCCGCGGCGCGCGGAATTCGAGTGGCTCCACCGCTCGTCGACCGCCCTGCTGTTGTTCAACGTCGCCGGCGGTCTCGTGCTGCTGGCCTGGGAAACGCGGAGCTAGCGACGGCCGACCATGTCCTATCGCATCACGTTGATTCCCGGTGACGGCATCGGGCCCGAGGTGACCGAAGCCGTGCTGCGGATCATCGCGGCAGCGGGCGTCGACGTCGACTGGGAGCGTCACGAGGCCGGCATACCCGCCATCAAGCGTCACGGCGTGACGCTGCCGAAGCCGTTGCTCGATTCGATCATCCGCAACCGCGTGGCGCTCAAGGGGCCCGTCACGACGCCGGTCGGCGAGGGGTTCACCAGCGTCAACGTCGGCCTGCGCAAGGAGCTCGACCTCTACGCCAACCTGCGTCCCGTGCGGAACCTGCCGGGCGTGCGGACCCGCTTCGACGGCGTCGACCTCGTCATCGTCCGTGAGAACACCGAGGATCTCTACGCCGGCCTCGAGCACGTCGTCGTGCCGGGGGTGGTCGAGAGCCTCAAGATCATCTCGTCGCGCGCCTCGGACCGCATCGCGAACTTCGCGTTCCGGCACGCACGCGAGCACGGGCGACGCCGCATCACGGCCGTGCACAAGGCGAACATCATGAAGCTGGGCGACGGGCTCTTCCTTCACAGCGCGCGGCGCGTCGCCCTCGACTACCCGGACATCAAGTTCGACGATCGGATCGTCGATGCCGCCTGCATGCACCTGGTCATGAAGCCGGAGCAGTTCGACATGCTGCTGCTGCCGAACCTCTACGGTGACATCGTGTCCGACCTGTGCGCCGGGCTGGTGGGCGGCCTCGGGGTGGTGCCAGGGGGCAACCTGGGCGATTTTGCCGCGGTGTTCGAGGCCGTTCACGGCAGCGCACCCGACATCGCGGGCCAGGGCATCGCGAACCCCACGGCCTTGCTGTTGTCGTCCCTGATGATGCTGCGGCACCTCAAGGAGGACGCCGCGGCCGATGCCATCAAGGCGGCCCTCGGGCGGGCGCTCGAGTCCCGGCACGTGCTCACCCGCGACCTCGGCGGGACCGCGAGCACGCTCGAGTTTGCCGACGAAGTGTGCCGTGAGCTCGAGCGCGGGCCGTCAGCCTGACGGCCCGCGTCTCCATGGTATATTCCGGCCATGATCGACGAGGTCACCAAGGCCGTGCTGGCGCGCGAGGAAGTCGCGCGCTACATGAGGGCCTCGGATGATCACATCGACCGCGACGCCAGGGAACGCATCTTTGCGTACCTCGACGAACTGCGCACCACGCAGCGCTACACGATCTACCGGGTGCTGAAGCACCCCCTCTACCCCATCCTTCGCAAGGTCGAGCGCCACGTCGAGCACGCCGAGATCGTGCGGGAAGCCACCGAGCGGGGGCGCGTGCTGTACATCTCGAATCACAAGAGTCACCTCGACTACCTGGTCGAACCCCTGGCGCTCGAAGACACGCACATCCGGCCGCCCGTGATCGCGGCCGGCATCAACCTGTTTGGCGGCCCTCTGGGCCTCCTCCACCGCCACGTGACCGGCGCCATTCCCATCCGGCGCGACGCCCGCGACCCGGCGTATCTCGCCACGCTCAAGGCCTACATCGCCGAGTTGCTCAAGCGTCACGACCTGATGTTCTACCTGGAGGGCGGCCGCAGCTACACCGGCGAGATCAAGTCGCCGAAGACCGGCCTGATCCATGCCGCCCTGCAGGCCGAAGGGCGCGACGAGATGATGATCGTGCCCACCGCGGTCTCGTACGACGTCGTGCTCGAGGACGGCATCCTTGCGCGGCAGGGGGCGAAGCACCGCCAGCGAGCCTTCGCCCGCGAGTTCACCGAGATGGTGGGATCCGCGGTCGGCTTCGAGACTCGGTCGTTCACGACTTTCGGCACGCCGATCCCGATGAAGGGTTGGGATCCTCACGCGCGCCGCGACGTCATGGCCCTGGCGCACGCGACCCGTGACGCCATCGGCCGTCTCTACAAGGTGGTGCCGAGCGCAATCGTGGCCGTCTGCGTGCGGCCGGCGATGCTTCGATCGGAACTGCGGCAACGTATTGCCGACGTGGTCGGCCGGCTCGACGCGGCCGGCGCCAACTTCGATGTGAAGGACCCGGCCACGATCGAGGAGCGCGGCGTGGCATCGCTCGAGGCCCGCGGCGTGCTGGTCGGCGAACGGTACCGGGTGCGCGTGCGCGATCGCTTCGTGCTCCGCTACTACGCGAGGACGCTCGAGCACCTCCTGAACCCGTCCAGGCGGACGGCACGGTCGCACTGATGCTGGACTCCCTGTCAAAAGGTTTCTTCCACTTGCTCGCGGCGAGCAGCGCACTGAAGTCCCTGGCGTCGTCGTACGGCATGCGCCACCAAACCAGCTTCGCCCGGCGCTTCATCGCGGGTGAGAGCGTCGAGGAGGCCATGCCGGCGGCCCGCACGCTGGGAACGAACGGCTTGCTGCTCACCCTCGACCAGCTCGGTGAGAGCGTGGCCTCGGCCGCCGACGCGGCCGCGGCCACGCAGGCCTACCTCCACGTCATCGACGTCATCGAGGGCGCCGGCATCGAGCGGAACCTGTCGATCAAGCTCACCCAGCTGGGCCTGGACATCGACCGGGTCACCTGCCTCGACAACCTCCGTCGGATCCTCGACCGGGCGGCCGCCGGTGCGTTCTTCGTGCGGATCGACATGGAGAACTCGCCCTACACGGAGGCGACGCTGGAGATCTTCGAGACCGTGTGGGGCCTGGGCTTGAGGAACGTGGGCGTGGTGCTGCAGTCGTGCCTGCACCGCAGCGAACAGGACCTTGCGAGGATCAACGCGCTCGGGGCGCGGGTGCGCCTGGTGAAGGGCGCCTACAAGGAGCCCCGCAGCGTGGCCTTTCAGCAGAAGTCGGAGGTCGACGCCGCCTTCGTGCGGATGATGCAAACGCTCCTGTCCGAGGGCACCTATCCTGCGATCGCCACGCACGACGAGGCGATCATCGCGGCGACCAAGGCGTATGCCGCTGAGAAGGGGATCGGGCTCGACCGCTTCGAGTTCCAGATGCTGTACGGCATCCGGCGCGACCTGCAGACCTCGCTGATGGCCGACGGCTACCGCGTGCGCGTCTACGTCCCCTTCGGCAAGGAGTGGTTCCCCTACTTCATGCGGCGGCTCGGCGAGCGTCCAGCCAACGTCGGGTTCGTGCTGAAGGGCATCCTGTCGGAGCGGTAGTCCCTCCCGGTCCCGCCCGGGGGTCAGATCTTGAATCTATGCATTCGACGTGCTGAGAGACGGCCTATTCGTGCACAAATGCACAAATTCAAGATCTGACCCCCAAGGCGCAAGGCCCCTGCGCCGAGCCTAGGGGACCCAGTCCGCGATGAAGATGTTGGTCTCGCCGCGTTTGGCCTCGAACCGGTTGGAGGCAAACACGAGACGTGTGCCGTCGGGCGAGAACATCGGGAAGCCGTCGAACGACTCGTTGTGGGTGACGCGCTCCAGGCCGGAGCCATCGAGGTTGACGAGGTAGAGGTCGAAGTTGCGCCCCTTCGGATCGTGCTGGTTCGACGCGAAGATGATGCGCTTGCCATCGGGGTGGAAGTAGGGCGCGAAGTTGGATCCGCCCGTGTTGGTGACCTGCCGCAGTCCTGAGCCGTCGCGGTTCATGACGAAGATCTCGAGCTCTGACGGGCGCCAGAGCCCCTCCTTGAGCAGGGCGCGGTAGTCGTCGAGCTCGGCCCCCGGCGCCAGCTGCCGTCCGCGGAACACGATCTTCGATCCGTCAGCCGAGAAGAACGGCCCGCCGTCCGGGCCAGGGCGATTGGTGAGGCGCTTCACGTCGCTGCCATCGGCGTTCATCGAGTAGATCTCCATGTCACCGTCGCGCAGGCTCGTGAAGACGATCCGGCCGTCGGGTCCAACGGTCGGCTCGGCATCGTACCCGGGCGTGTCGGTCAGCCGGGTGAGACCCGACCCGTCGGCGTTGGCGCGGAAGATGTCGTACGTCGCGTAGATGGGCCACACGTAGCCCTTCGAGAAGTCCGGCCGCGGCGGACACTCCTTGCTTCCGACGTGCGTCGACGCGTAGACGATGGTCTTGCCGTCCGGGAAGAAGAAGCCGCAGGTCGTCCGTCCCTGACCGGTGCTCACCTTCTTGGGGCTCGAACCGTCGATGCCCATCGTGTACTGCTGATCGCACGGCCAGCCGTCGCGGGTCGACTGAAACATCAGCCGCGTGCCGTCGAAGGAGAAATAGGCCTCGGCGTTCTCGCCGGCGAACGTCAGCTGCCGGAGGTTGGCGAGGTGGCGTTCCCCGGGGAACGGTGCCCGCGCCACCGCGGGTGACACCGCCTGCTGGGCCGCGAGCCAGACGCCCGGGCCGACGACGAGGGCACACAGAATTCCCGCACACATGAATCGACCCACGACCAGGACCTCCCTTGGAAGCGACCCCTCAGGGCTCGGCCCCCGGCGTTCGGCACTCGGCGGCCAGGCTTCGTGTTCCTAGCAACTCTCAATCGGCGGCGCTCCGCCTGTCAACCCTGCCGTCCAGGCCCTGGGCTACCATGCTGGTGAACGATGGCCGATTCCCTCACGTCCGATCCCGCGCTGAGCCGGGCCCTTGTCGCGGCGAAGCTCGTCCGCGAGGCGGGCGGGCGAGCGCTCATTGTCGGCGGCTGGGTCCGCGATCGGCTGCTCGGACACCCGTCGAAGGACATCGATCTGGAGGTGTACGGCCTTCCCGCCGAGCCATTGCGCCGCGTCCTCGAACTGATGGGCCCGGTCAACACGGTCGGCGAGGCCTTCACGGTCTTCAAGGTCGCCGAGCTCGATGTGGCGCTGCCCCGCCGCGAATCGAAGGTCGCTCGCGGCCACCGCGGCTTCGAGGTCACCGGCGATCCGTTCCTCTCCGTGGACGAAGCCACACGCCGCCGCGACTTCACGATCAACGCGATCGCGTGGGATCCCCTCGATGACGTCTATCTGGACCCATTCGGCGGCCGGTCGGATCTCGAGCGCCGAATCCTCCGCATCGTCGACCCGGGCACCTTCGGCGACGACAGCCT
>JAFNAJ010000118.1 GCA_017860085.1 Acidobacteriota bacterium
GTCGCGCGCTTCTCAACGGGAAACGGCCCAGAGTTCCGACGACGGCACGGTGTGCCTGAGGGGGCACGTCTCTTGCTATTGGTCGGACGCGTGGACCCTCAGAAGAACCAGGCGCTCGCGCTGTCGCTCGTCGGCGCCCTCGCCCGGCGGCACCCCGACGTTCATCTCGTGCTCGCCGGACCCACAACGGCTCCGGCGTACGGCGCGGCCCTCGAAGGAGCCATCCGCGGGCGCGGGCTCCGGTCGCGTGTCACGTGGCTCTCGGGTCTGGGCCATGCAAGCCAGGAGCTCGTGGACGCCTACCACGCGGCCGACGTCTGCCTGCTGCCCTCCCGCCACGAACCCTTCGGCATCGTCGTGCTCGAAGCGTGGGCTGCTGGCAAGCCCGTGGTCGCGAGCCGCGTGGGGGGCATCCCGGGCTTCGTCGAATCCGGCGTGACCGGCATGCTCGTCGATCCCGAGGACGAGCGGGCCTGGCTCGAGCACGTGGACGCGATCCTGGTGTCGCCGGCGCGTGCCGCCGCCCTCGGCACCAACGGCCTGCGACGGGTGCGTGCGGCGTTCGATTGGGATCGCATCACCGACCGCCTGGTGACGCTCTACGAAGACGTGATCAACGCCCACGGCCGCCGACGGACCACGACGAAATGGTGGTCGACCGCAGGCCAGCCGTCGGTCTCCTGAGCTGTGGAGCCCCAGCCAATGAAGATCGGCATCACGACGTTCGGCGCCGACGGTCATCGTTCAGGGATCGGCCAGTACATCATCAATCTTCTGGCTGCCCTTGCCGAGCTCGACCCCCGGGAGTCGTGCGAGGTGCTCACGCATGAGTCCGAGCGGGCGGTGTTCGCGGGTTCTGGGCTGCCGTTTGCGGTGCGGACCGTCACGGATCGAGTGCGCCAGCCGCTCTTGAACGTGGCATGGCACCAAGTAGCGTTGCCGGCCTGGTGTGCCCGACGTGGCTACGACGTGTTGTTCCTTCCCGCGGCCAATCGTCGCGTGCCGTTCAAGGTGCCCTGCCCGACGGTGGGCACCGTGCACGACTTCTCGGCGTTGCACGTCGAGGGCAAGTACGACGTTGCCCGCACCGCCTACATCACGCGCGTGCTGCCGCGGCTCGTCCGCGGCCTGACACGCGTGGTGACCGTGAGCGAGAGCAGCAAGCGCGACATCGTGAACCATGCCGGCGTGCCCGAAGACCGCGTGCACGTCATCCACTCGGCTGCAGACACAGGGGTCTTCACACCCGGCGACAGGGCCCGCGCGAGGCGGCGGGTAGCGACGGCCTACGGCGTCGACGCGCCTTATGTCCTCTACGTTGCGCGCATCGAACATCCGGGCAAGAACCACGTCCGGCTCATCGAGGCCTTCGAGCGCGCGAAGCGATCGGCCGACCTGCCCCACCGGCTGGTACTGGCCGGATCGGACTGGAGTGGCGCAAGCGAGGTCCATCGCGCGGCGACGCGGTCGAGCGTCGCCCAGGACATTGTCTTCACGGGGTTCGCGCCAGCCGCCGACCTTCCCGATCTGTACCGCGGAGCCGACCTCGCCGTGTGTCCGTCGCTCTACGAGGGATTCGGCATGCCCGTGCTCGAAGCCATGGCGTGCGGCACGGCGGTCGCGTGCTCGAACGTGTCGTCCCTGCCCGAGGTGGCGGGCGACGCCGCCCGGCTGTTCGACCCGCTCGACGTCGACGAGATGACCCGCGTCCTCCGGGCCGTGCTGACGGGCCCGGCGACGCGCGCCGCGCTCGAGACGCGCGGCCTCGCGCGGAGTCGCATGTTCAGCTGGCGGGCGAGCGCCGCGCAAACGCTCGATGTGCTCCGGATGGCCGCCGAGGAGGCGCGCGCATGAGTCCTGCCGCACTTGACGAGCTCTGGCGCCGCTTCGACGGCGGCCGACCTGGTCTGGCTCTGAGACGGCGCGCGCTGCGGGCCGCGTGGAAACGCCGTGCGTGGACGGCGACCGTGCAGGCCGCGCATCGCCTCAAGCGCGCCATCGACATCGGCGTCGGCTCGGCCGCACTGCTGGCCCTCTCGCCGCTATTGCTCGTGGTCGCCGCCCTGATCAAGCTCCACGACCGTGGCCCCGTGCTGTTCTGGCAGACGCGTGTTGGCCAGTGGGGCCGCGAGTTCCCCTTCCCGAAGTTCCGATCGATGGTGACCGACGCCGAGCAGCGGCTGCGCACCCTCGAGTCGAACAACGACCACGGCGCGGGCGGCGTGACGTTCAAGATGAAGCGCGACCCGAGAATCACGCCGATTGGGCGGATCATCCGCAAGCTGAGCATCGACGAGCTCCCGCAGCTGTGGCTGGTGGTCACCGGCGACCTGTCGCTCGTAGGTCCGCGACCGCCCGTGCCCCGCGAGGTCGCCCGCTACACCCTCGCCGACCGTCGTCGCCTGAGCGTCAAGCCGGGTCTCACCTGCATCTGGCAGGTGACGGGCCGCTCGGAGATCCCCTTCGAGCGACAGGTGGAGCTCGACGTCGAGTACATCCAGAGCCAGAGCGTCTGGCTCGACTTGCGACTGCTCCTGAAGACCGTGCCCGCGGTGTTGCTGGGCCGCGGCGCCTACTGACCATGGCCATCGACTCGACTGCCGGCACGATCGCCATGACGACCGCCACCCTCGCGAGCCTCGACCGCCGCTTCTCCGCGCGTTCCCGGCTCGGTCGACGGGTCCGGGCAGCCGTCCGACGGCAACGCGTCCGCTGCCGCAGGGCGGCCGACGAGATCGCCAAGCGAACGGTCGACCTGGGTCTCTCGACGGCCGCACTCGTGATCGCCGCGCCCGTGCTCTTGCCCACGGTGGCCTGGCTGCTGGCGCGCGGCCGTGTCTTCGATCGCACGGGCTGCCTGGGCAAGGGCGCCACGCCGTTCGACGTGCTCACGTTTGCCATTCCCGCCACGGGCGTTGGAGCGCCCCTGCGGGCCGTCGGCCTCCACCACTTCGCCGTTCTCGTCAACGTGCTGTGCGGCCAGATGTCGCTGGTCGGACCAAGGCCGGCGCCAGCCGGCGAGTGGTCGCCCCGCAACAGGCTCGTGCGCTGGCGACATCGGGTACGGCCGGGCCTCGTGGGTCCCTGGTGGGTCCGTCGGCGCATGAACATCGCTTATGGCACCGAGCTCGAGACGGACCGCGAGTACGTCGTCACCTGGAGCGTGCGCGGCGACCTGGGTCTGCTGTCGCGTGCCGGCCTCGCGCTGCTGTACGGCCAGGGCGGGAGCAGCGACGCGCCGCGTCGAGTGTCGATGCTCGGGGTGTCCATCGACAACATCACCGTGGACGATGCGCTCGACGTGATTGACGGCTGGCTGCACACGCGCGGCGCACGCCGCGTGGCGTTCGTGAACGCCGACTGCCTGAACATCGCCGTCCGTCGCGCGCACTATCGTCGCGTCCTCGGCGAGACCTCCCTGACACTCGGCGACGGAATCGGCCTGAAGATCGCCGGGCAGCTGCTCGGGCGCCCGATGCGCCAGAATGTGAACGGCACCGACCTCTTCCCGCGCCTCTGCGAGCTGGCCGACCGGCGGAGGGCCCGCATCTTCCTGCTCGGCGCGCGACCCGCGGTCGTCGAAGGCGTCAGAGCGTGGATTGCCGAGCGCCACCCCGGCGCCTTCGTGTGCGGCACGCACCACGGCTACTTCGACGCCCAGAGCGAACCAGCGGTCATCGACGCCATCCGCGCGTCCGCGCCCGACCTCCTGCTCGTGGCGCTTGGCGCGCCGCGCCAGGACGAGTGGCTGGCCGCCCATCTCGGGGCCACCGGGGCGGCGGTCGGCATCGGTGTGGGCGGGCTGTTCGACTTCTACTCGGGCCGCATTCCGCGAGCCCCCGTCTGGATGCGTGAGCTCGGCCTGGAGTGGGTCTTCCGTCTCGCCCAGGAACCCCGTCGCATGTGGCGACGCTACCTGGTCGGCAACGTTCTCTTTCTGGTGCGTGTGCTCCGTGAACGCTGGAGCACAGCGCCGCCGGTCGTGGAGTCATAGAACATGAAGGCAGTACTGCTCGCCCTGAACCCCCGCACACCCGAGCCGCTCGAATGGACCGACACGCCACCGGCTCTGAGGCCGGTGCTGAACCGCCCGCTCGTGCACCACGTCATCGAGCGTCTCGTCGACTGCGGCATCACGAACCTCGTGGTCGTGACCGATGCGCAACACGACTGGCCCCAGGCGACCATCGGCGACGGCCGGCGATGGGGCTGCAGCGTGACCTACGTCCACTCGGACGGCGAGCGCGGCGTCGTCGAGGCCGTGCGCGCCGCTGCGTCGGAGTCCGCCGACGCGCTCGTTGCCCTCGCGGCGGCCGACCGCCTGCCCCTGTGCGACAAAGATCCGTCGGCGGGGTGCGAGCTCGTGGTCGTGGACCGCATCGACGATGGGGAAATGACGAGATGGGGGGGGTGGGCGATGCTGCCAGCGGCGTGCATCTCGGAGGCGGCAGCCGGCTCGTCGCTGTCGTCGTTGGGCGATGCGCTCGTCGCGATCGGCGAGGCCCGCGGACGGTGCGTCACGTCGGACAGCTGGCTCGACGCGCGCGGGGCCGGCGCCCTGCTCGACTCGAATCGGCGAGCGCTCGACTCGCACCAGCGGGGCCTGCTGTCGATCGGCCGCGAGGTCGAGCCGGGCATCTGGGTCGGGCGCAACGTGCGGCTGGGTCCCGGCGTCAGTCTCGTGGCACCGGTGTTCATCGGCGAGAACACCAGCATCGGCGCGCGCAGCACGGTCGGGCCGCACGCGGCGATCGGGAGCGCGTGCCTCGTCGATGCCGATGCGTCCGTGGAACGCTCAGTGGTGACGGCGGGGACCTACGTCGGCGAAGGGCTCAACGTCGCGGACGCGATCGTGGACGGTCCGACCCTCGTCAACGTGCGTCTCGGGGCGAGCGTGCGAATCGACGATGGGTGGCTGCTCGCAGGGACTGCAGGGTCGCGAGGGGTGGGTGCCACGACTCCGATCACTGGCGGCCCGGCAGCGGGCTGACCGCGACAATCCGTCGGCCGTCGGGCAGCAGCGCCTCCGCCTCCACCCACGATGCCCGGATGCCCACGTCGATGCTCGACGCCCCGAGCCGCGGCGGGTCGGCGTCGGTCTCCCATGTGACGGCCGCTTCCGACAGGTCGGCCCCCGGCGCGACAAGGCGAACCACCCGTCGGCCATCGGCCCGTCTCACGGGCCCCGTCTCCAAGGTGGCGCGAAACCCCGTCCACGGCTGCGTCGCGAGCGGGGTCCTGGCCATGAGCCAGGATGCCGCCGCCAGGCCGCGCGCGATGTTGACAGACACGGCCTCGTTCATCGTGCTGAACACGTCAGACCAGCGGTCGTAGAGCGGATAGACCTCCGGGGCATCGGCATCGGGCGGCACACTGAGGGAACGAAGTCGTGTCCCGTACCAACCGATGCCGGGCAAGCCTTGCTGGAGATTGCCCACCAGCAGGCCGGTGGGAGGGAGCGTGCGACGGTCGTTCTGCGCGTACTGGTGAACCACTTCGATTGGACGCTGCCACCCGACCCCTGCAATGAAGCTGACGTTGACCGGGTTGGCGCCCGCGGAATAGCTCAGGTTGGCTGCCAGCGCCTCGAGGAAGGCCGGGTCCGGGCGCAGTTGATAGCCCACCACGAGGTCGAAGGCTGCGTCCTCGCCGAAGTACCACCCGACGCGGTTCGACCGTTTCCCCGGATCGGGATAGCTGGTGCCGTAGGCGCTGGCCCGAGACGCCGCCACCTGGTCGCCTGCGGCCGCCAGCACCTCGGCCTCGCATCGTGCAAGGTGCCGGGCGTCGAGGCCACTGCGGTCCAGACGTTGTGTTCTGGCCGCAAAGACATAGCTGCGGCAGGCCGCGCCGTAGCCCTCGAACAGCCGCCACCAGCCCCAGCGCCTCGTCGACTCGCTCGACGGATCGAAGTCGTCGCGCACTTGACGATGAGCAGCCGCGTCCGCGGTGGCCAGGAAGATCTCGGTGGCCGCCCAGGCCACCTCGTCGCGGTCCTCGAACACGTCGCCGTAGTGCGTCACCGTCTGGTACGCGCGCGAGCGACCGTGGGTGCGCCAGGCCTGTTGCAGGAAAGCCCAGCCTCGGCGGGCGGATGCCAGGTAGCGCGCGGCGTCCGCAGGGAATGCCCGCTTGAACGCCGGAGACGAAGCACACTGGGCGAGCGCGGCAGTCGCGGCGGCGGTGGCCGACGTGTTCTTCGGAAACACGACCTGCGGATCGCCGGCGTCGGGCAGCACGTTGGATTCGTAGGGCCGGTCTCGGGGGTGCACGAGAAAGAAGAACCCGCCGTCCTCGTCCTGCATCCGCTGGAGGAAGTCGGCCTCCTGCCTGGCGATCTGCAGCACGTCGCTGACACCGTCGCCGCTCTCGGGAAGCCCGAGGTTGTCGAGTGCAGCCACGCCCGGGAAGGCGTCGACCGCAAACACGAGGTGGTGAACCAGCTGTGCGCTGTTGATCGTGTACTTGCCGTAGTCGCCGGCGTCGTGATGGCCTCCCCTGACGAGGACCGGGGTCTTGCGCACAACGGGGTAGAGGCTGTTCCCCAGCCGGTCGAGACGCGGCGCCAGGTGCTGCGGGTTGCGTGGCACTTGCTGCGTCATGCCGGCCAGGCGGGCCTCGACGGACGACCGCGCCGCGTCGGGCAACGCGGCGGGCGCCAGGTGACAGGCGTCGTGCGTGAACCGCGTGTACGGAAGCGTGTTCGGCAGCCCGCAACGCTGATGGTAGAGGCCGAGCGCATACGTTCGAGCGAACAGTCCCGCCGCCGCGGGGCCGACGCGGAAGTCTCCCGACACCCCGAGGCCTTCCACCGCGAGCCGGTAGAGGCCTGGCTGCTCGAGACGGTCGAGATTGGCCTCGAGCACGCGCTGGTAGGGCGGCGGCGCGCCCGGAAACCCCCGGTCAGGACGTGGGGCAAGCGCGCCCTTGAAGACGACGCGCCCGTCGGACACGCGCTCGACGGCAAACGGCGTGGCCGAGACGCGCAGCTCGCCGAGCGTGCCGAGGTAGTAGCCGACCTGCGCGCGCTTGGGCAGACCGCCGACGTAGCCGGCCTGCGACACGTGAATCGCTGGCGAACGTCGGTCGTTCGCGAGGATCGCCGAAAGTGGCCCGGAGGCCCAGGGCCCGCCTGTGACCTGCACGGCAGCCCCGGTTTGGAGGGAAGGCGATATCTCGAGAAAGAGGACCGTCTCGACCCGCAGGTCCCTGGTGGCCAGCGGCGCGTAGCGCACTCGCCGCCTCGATCCGGCCGCGACGACGCGCAGCTGCCGGCCGGCGCTGCTCACCGACAACCGCTGCCCGTTGCTAGCGAGCTGAAGCAGCCTGTCGGGCTGCGCCGCGTCGGCGGGTGACGAGATCGCGCTCACCTCCAGCACGTCCGGCGCCACGATGGTGAGCCGGACATCGCCGACCGGCGGGGGCGCGAGGCGGATCGCGGGCGTCCCGCCTCGTGCGGCCACGGCGAACGTCGCTCCGGCCACGCAGGCAACCCACGGGGCCAATCGGCAGAGGGTTCGGGCAGCTCGCGTCACGGTGCAGGCGGTTTGCTAGCT
>JAFNAJ010000119.1 GCA_017860085.1 Acidobacteriota bacterium
TCGAAGACGGCACTCACCGGGACGAGCCCGAGCAAGCGGTGATGACCCACGGCCGCGAGCGCGGCCGACGCCATGCACCCGCAGCTGGCGCAGTCGGGACGCCCCCCGAACTGACACGGCGTCACGGCACTCGTCAGGTCGGCCGACACCGTCTTCGTCACGCGCGCGAAGATGCACGACTCCGGATTCTCCGGCGGGCGCGCGTAGGCACGGATCGCCGACTCCGGTATGTCGAGCTTCGGGTAGCGCCTGCGGAGGGTGAGCAACTCGGCGACGGCGCGGTCGCGATCCTCGTGACGCAGGCGCTCAGCCGACTCCTCACCGACCTGCGGCGTGTACAGGCTCATCCAGATGCGCTTCACCGATGGGCGTGCGCTCCAGAAGTCGATGAACTCGGCCAGGTAGCCGTCACGCTGCACCTGTTGCCTCGTCACGGTGCAGTGGATCGTGACGGTGTGTCCCTCGATGTGCTTCAGGATGCGGTCGTAGGTGGCCGGGGCGCGGCGCACGTCGTGCTCGGCCGGCAGGCCGTCGACCGACACGGAGATGTTGAGCCGCGGAATGTCGCGCCAGCCCAACGGCAGGGGCCGCACCGCGCTCGTCACCACCTGCGTGTGCACGCCGCGTGCTGCGAGGAGGGGCAACACGCGGTCGAGTTCTCGAAAACGCACGAGCGGCTCGCCGCCGACGAGCGACACGTGGAGCGGTCGATGGCGATCGACCAGCGACAGGATGCCATCAACCAGCGCCTGCCCACGGAAGTCGCTGACGTCCCTCAGCGTCACCCCGCCACCCAGGTGCTCGTCGCCGTAGGCGTAGCACCCCGGGCACCGCAGGGGACACTCTCGCGTAATCTCAATCGACAACGTGGGCGTGCGGCCAAGAAGGATCTTGCCCCACGCGGACACGACATGCCTCGGCCCCATCGCCTCTCCTGCTCCTCGAGCACCGGTCAGCGGTCACAGCGCGCGCCGGCAACGCCAATCGGCCGAGCGCCGGGCGCGACCGCCCGCATGCGTCATCGAACCGTCAGCCGTAACTTCAGGTAGTCGGAAGTATATCAGCGCCGCGACTCGGCGCGCGGAAAGTGGACCGGGTTCTCGAGCGCATCGAGGATTGCGCCGACCGAGCGGCCCTCGAGGACGTGCCTTCGAAGGGTGAGGGCGACGGCCACGATCACGCTCCGTCGGCCGGTGCCACCTTGGGTTGGCCCTGGGTTCCGTCGGGGTCACCGAACGTGCCGGTGACCATGCCCGCCGATACTTCCATCTGTGCGGTCACCGTGGGCTTGTGCGACCCGGCAACGCGCGGCGTGCAGCCCCGCAGCAACTGCTTCGTGCGGAGCACCGACACGACGATGAACTCGAAGGGGTTCACGTCCTGGGGCTTACTGACCACGCAGATCCTCCTTGGTTGACCGCCGTCACGGCTCCGCAAGCGGGCCCGGTTGCCCGGCAGCATCGAGCTTTGATGAGGGCTGATCTTCGCCCGGAGAACCCGGGCCAGCGGCAGAACTCAGGAAAGCACCCGTAGTATACCACCGCGCGCGAGCCCGACGAGCGTCACGCGAGCCCACACGGCACAACGCGACGCGCCCGGTGGCCGATGTGTGGTATGCTGATACTCGTTCAGTTGGAAGCCCGCTACGTGCAGTACCCGCGACAGAGCCGATTCCCGCTCCTTCCGCGACGTTCTCGCTTAGTTTCGAGCTGCCAGCATCTGGCGACCTGAAGCGGTCGTCGCGGTCAGTCGGTGTCCGGCATGGCGCCGGTACCATTGCGTCTCGCGATGCGAGACCAGGAGCACCCCATCATGGGTCGAAAACTCTACGTCGGTAACCTTCCCTACGACACCAGCGAGCAGGCTCTCGAGCAGTTGTTCGCCGGCGTCGGCTCGGTCGACACGGTCAGCGTCATGCGCGACATGGCCACGGGCCGTGCGCGCGGCTTTGCATTCGTCGAGATGCAGTCTGACGCCGACGCGCAGAAAGCCATCACGGACCTCCACGAGCGTCCGTTCGGCGGCCGCAACCTCACGGTCAACGAGGCGCGCCCACGCCCCGAGCGCTCGGGCGGCTTCGGTAACGGCGGCGGCCGCCGGCGCGAACCGCGCTGGTAGTTCGTCGCGTCACACACACGCGGGCCGGCCTACGGGTCGGCCCGCTTCTTTGTACGCGTCTAGCGAATGACGATGGTGCCGCTCGACGAGCGGACCTTCAGGACTGGCCCTCCTCCGCGCACGTCCCCCTTCAGCGCCCGACGCTCGATCTCGCCTGACACCGTCACGGGCAGGGACGTGTCGATGCTTCCTGACGTTGTGTGCGCATCGAGCGTGAACCCTGCGACGCCGCTCAGCGTGAGGCTGATGTCGCCAGACGCCGTGTTCAAGGACCACGCGCCCCCGATGGCCCCGTCGACCGCGAGGTCGCCGCTCGCCGTGCTGGCATCGAGCGCGCCTCGCACCCCGGTGATCCGGACCTCGCCGGACGCAGCCGCCACCGAAACGTCGCCGGTCTGATCCTGCGCGAGGTCGAGCCGGATGTCGCCACTGCCAGTCTGGAGGCTGGCACTGCCCCTGACGCCCGTGGCAACGATGTCGCCGCTTCCCGTCGATGCTCGCACGGCGCCCCCGCCATCGAGGCGAACGTCGCCCGAGCCCGTCGACACGCGCGCGGCCGCCTTGAGCGCCGACGCTCGGACGTCTCCAGAACCCGACGACAGCTCGACATCTCGCGCCAGGCCCTCAGCCACGACATCGCCCGAACCGCTCTTCGCCCGAAGCTCGGTCGCCTCTGGAACGGTGATGTCGTAGCTGACGCTCACCAGTCGATTCAGCGCATCGTCGAGTTCACCGACCCGGATGGCGTTGCCTTCCTGCACGATGGGAGGCTGTTGCTCGACCCGTCGGATCGCCTCGGCGGCGTCCCCGGACGCGAGCCACCCGCGGCTTTCCCGTATCGTGCCGCGCACGACGACACGGCCGGCGGCGCCCGCGCGCACCGTGACGTCGCCCGAGCCCGCCACGACGGAGAGCTGAACAGGTCCTGTGACCGTGAGGGTTCGCTCGAAGGAGCCCTCCGCCGCGAGCGCGGCGACGGGCGTGAGGCTGAAGGCGGCAACGGCCGTCGCGGCCGTCGCGAGTGCACGGATGGTCATCGCGGGTCCTCCGACAGCACGTTGGACGGATTCGAGGGGAAGGAGGTTGCCTCGACCGCCAGGTTGGAGGCCCCCGATTCGAGCCGCGCGTCCGCCCAGGACCGGCGCCGGGTTTCAGGCTCCCAGGGCGTTCGTTCCAGCAGGAGAACCGGTTTGTGGCGCCCGAGTTGGACGTCTTATCATGTGCCGTGCTTCGGCTCGACCACGCTCGTCGTCTCCTTCGACACCACGCGGCGCTCGCCGTGGCACTGGGCGTGGCGGCGGCCTGCGTCGCCTGGCGGTGGGGCACGCACGTGGCCAGCGGCTCCGACGCATACGGATATGTCAGCGAAGCCGAGCTGTTCTCGCGCGGCCAGATGCAGATCGATCAGAGTTTCGTCGCGGATGTGCCTTGGCCCCTCGCCGAGTACACGTTCTCGACGCTTGCCTACCGGCCGACCGCCGACGGCCTGCACCTCGTTCCGACGTACGCGCCGGGCCTGCCGCTCTTGATGGCGGGCGCGAAGATCGTCGCCGGAACGTGTGCCATGTTCGCCGTCGTTCCCATCCTGTTCGGAACCCTCGTCTTCGCCACGTACTCAATCGGGCGGCAGATCGGCCGGCCGGTCGTCGGCCTTGCCGCGGCGTGGCTGGTGGCGACGAGCCCGGCCGTCCTTTTCTCCGCCATGTGGCCAATGAGCGACGTGCCCGCAGCGGCGATGTGGGCCGTCAGCGTCGCGCTGCTCGTGCGCGAGACGGGCACGACAGCCGCCTGGTCGGGCTTGGCGGCGGCGATGGCCGTCCTCGTGCGACCGAACCTGGTGCCGATCGCGGCGATGCTCCTGCTGTGGATCGGCTGGCGCGACATCGCCACGGCGCGCTGGCGCGACTGGCGCCGCGTGTGCCTGCCGTGGTTTGCGCTGGGGGCCTCGGTCGGCATTGTCGCCGTGATGATCATCTTCGCGCAGCTCTACGGGTCTCCCTTGCGGTCCGGGTACGGCGACCTGTCCGAGAAGTTCGCCGCGCGATGGATCCCGCGCAACCTGCAGAACTATGGCGGGTGGCTCCTCTCGGCCGAAACGCCGCTCGCGGTGCTCGGCCTGGTCAGCCTCGCGGTTCCGTTCGCTCGATGCTGGACCACGCCGCGAAGCCGGGCGGTCTCGTGGCTCCTGGCGGGCTGCACCGTCATGACGTGGGGCTCGTACCTGGCGTGGCTCCCGTTCGACGCGTGGTGGTACCTGCGGTTCCTGCTCCCGAGCTGGCCGATGATGGCCCTCGGCAGCGCCTCGGTGGCCGCGGCCGGCTATCGGCTGGGCCACGGAAACCCGTGGGCCCGGGCAATGGCGATCGCCGTGCTGGTTCTGGTCGGCGCGCACGGCGTGCGCACCGCGATCAGCCGCAACGCGTTCGGGCTTGCCGCGCAGGAGGCCGCGTATGTGGACGCGGCGCGAGTGGCCGCGATGTTCGCTGGGCCGGACGACGTGATCATTGCGCGTGAGTTCAGCGGGAGCACGCGCTACTACGCAGGCTTGTTGACGCTCGATGTCTCTCACCTCGCACAGCAGCCGGAATGGCTCGACCGGGCCGTGCAGTGGCTCAACGAACGGGGCCACCACGTCTACTTCCTGCTCAACAGGGACGAGTCGTGGGTGTTCCGCCGGGAATGGACGCCGAGGAGCCGACTGGCGCAGCTGGACTGGACGCCGCTGATGGTGGCCCGTGGCGGCGACGTCAGGCTGTACGACTCGGTGCCGCGCTACTTGCCGATCGAGCCTCTCAGCCTGCCCGACGGCCCGCCAGGCCGATGCTATCCACCGAAGCCGTACCCGACGCTTCGGACGATCGCCCAGGCTCGCTGAGACCGACGCAGCGGGGTGACCCGACCCGCCTCAGGGGCCGTTCCCGCAAGTGCCGATGTCGATTGGAGGCGCCGCCCGGATTCGAACCGGGGATGGAGGTTTTGCAGACCTCTGCCTTACCACTTGGCTACGGCGCCGGATTGGGTGGGTCGCTCGGCACGAGCCCGCACCTCCCCGCCTGTGTCATCGACAACAGCGTGCGGCGAGGCGAGGGTGCTGGATCATCGAAGGGAGAAGATGGAGCGGGAAACGGGATTCGAACCCGCGACTTCGACCTTGGCAAGGTCGCACTCTACCACTGAGTTATTCCCGCTCGCCCAGTGCCAAACAGCCTTTCGAGCGTAGCACAGGGGCCCTCGCACCATCAAGGACAGGACCGCCCCCCTGCGAACGCCCCCTGGATGACCTCGACCTGCGCGGCCGCGCCGTCGCCGGGCAGCAGCACCGCGACGACGTCGAATCGGCATGGCACCCGCCACAAGCCGGTTCTGGCCAGGAAGTCGTGCGCCATGTGCTGGAGCCGGCGCTGCTTGCGCCAGCCGACCGCTTCGGCCGGACTGCCGAAGCGCAGGCTCGTCCGGGCCTTCACCTCGACGAAGACCAGCGTGTCGCCGTGACGGGCCACGATGTCCAATTCGCCACCTCGGGTGCGGTAGCGCCTGGCAAGAATTGCGTACCCTCGCCGGCGCAACTCGTCGCAGGCCAGTTGTTCGCCCGTTTTGCCGCGGATCTGCCTGGCGTCGACTCCCATGCGCCATCGTCGTAGCAAGGGCGGCGCCAGGGGGAGAGGAGGGAAAAAGAGGCAGTCCCCGTTTCCGCGTAAAGTAGTCGCATGTCCAGCGTCTCCTCCCCCGGGGCCGGCATCCGCATCTTCGTCACCGGTGGCACGTTCGACAAGGAGTACGACGAGATTCACGGCCGGCTCTTCTTCCAGGACACTCACGTCGGTGAGATGCTGCGCCTCGGGCGCTGCCGCCTCGACGTCTCGATTCGCACGCTCATGATGGTCGACAGTCTCGAGATCACCGACGCCGATCGCTCGCTGGTCGTCCGCAACTGTCGCGACTGCCCCCACCCCCGCATCGTCGTCACCCACGGGACCGACACGATGGTGGAGACGGCGCGCGCGTTGGCCGAGGCCGGGCTGCACGACAAGACGATCGTGCTGACGGGTGCGATGATCCCGTTTGCCTTCGGCAGTTCCGATGGCCTCTTCAACCTCGGCAGCGCGCTCTCGTTCGTGCAGGCGCTGCCGCCGGGCGTTTACGTCGCGATGAATGGGCGCTGGTTCCCCTGGAACCGGGTCCGGAAGAACCGGGACACGGGCGTCTTCGACGAGGTTCCGCTCGAAGGAGCCCGCTGAATCCGCTCGAGCGGGTTGGCCGACTACTTCACGAGCCTGAACGCGCGCTCCACCTCGCCGATCGACTCGTCGAGGATCTTGACCGCCACGTCGGCCTGCGCGCGGGTGAGCACGAGCGGTGGACTCAGTCGAAGCGCATTGCGCCCGGCGCCCAGCACCAGCAGGCCGCGCTTGAAGGCCTCGTCCACCACGGCGTCGCGCTCGGCCGTCGCCCGCTCCTTCGTCTGGCGGTTGCGGACGAACTCGATGCCGATCATCAGACCCCGGCCACGCACGTCGCCGATCATCGGGTGCTGGGCCGCGAGGTCGCGCAGGCCTTCGATGAGGTGCGCCCCGACTTCGGCCGCGTTGGCGACGAGTGTCTCTTTCAGCAACTTGATGGTGGCCAGCGCCGCGGCGCAGGCCACGGGGTTGCCGCCGAACGTGCTCGCGTGAGCGCCAGGCCGCCACCCCATGATGTCGGCCTTGGCCGAGCAGAGCCCGAGCGGCAGTCCCGAGGCGACGCCCTTGGCGATGCTCACCATGTCGGCCTTCAGGTCGAAGTGCTCGCAGGCGAACATCTTGCCGGTGCGCCCCATTCCCGACTGCACCTCGTCGACGATGAGCAGGATGCCGTGCTGTCTGGCCAGTCCCTTCAATCGGTCGTGGAACTGCTTGGGCGGCACCAGGTAGCCTCCCTCACCCTGGATGGGCTCGACGACGATGGCCGCCACTTCGTCTGGTGAGACGAGGTGCAGGAACACCTGCTCCTCGAGGAAGCCCAGGCACTCGGCCTGGCACGTGTCTGGTTTCAGCCCGACCGGACACCGGTAGCACTCGGCGTAGGGGGCGTGGAACACGCCGGGCGCCGTGGGCCCGAACCCCTTGCGCTGCACAGCCCGGCTGGCCGTCAGGCCGAGTGAGCCAAGCGTGCGGCCGTGGAACGACCCGATGAAGGCCACGAGGAACGGCCGCTTGGTGTGGTACTTGGCCAGCTTGATGGCTGCCTCGTTCGCCTCGGTCCCGGAGTTGCCAAAGAACGTGCGCACCGGCCCGTTGATGGGCACGATGCCCGCGACCTCCTCTGCCAGGCGGACCTGCGGCTCGTAGTAGAAGTCGGTGCCCGACATGTGCAGGAACTTCTGTGCCTGCTCCACGACGGCCTGCACGACCTCCGGGTGCGAATGGCC
>JAFNAJ010000120.1 GCA_017860085.1 Acidobacteriota bacterium
GCGTCCTGCTCGCCGAGGAGCGACCTCCCGAGTTCCTGGAGCTGAGCATCGATGCTGCCGTCGACCAGGCCGAAGTCCGACTCGACAAGACAGCCGCCGCGCGCCACCGCCGCGTCTGGCACGACCGTCACGTGCGAGCCCGCCCAGCCCTCGCCACGGCTGCTCATCACGCTGGCGTAGTCGTCGGGGTTCAGTCGGACGGTGGCCGGCGAGTCGTGGCCGAGCCGATCGAGCGCCACGTGCGCCATCGCGGCAACGATCTCGGGATCGAGCGTGACCTCCCGCAAGACCACCCGCCGTGCCACCGAGAGCGCGAGTTCCACCATCTGGCGCTCGGTCTGTCGCACGATCGTTCGCCGGAGCTCGGCAAGCTCATCGATGGTGCTTGCCAGCCGCCGGAGCATGGCCTCGGCCCGCTGCGCCCCGGCCTCCATCCCCGCGCGTTCGCCCTGGGCATAGCCCTTGGCGAAGGCGTCACGTTCGATTCCCGCCGCATGCGCGTGCGCCTCGACTGGCCCCGCTGTCGCCGACTGCGCGTGCGGCCGCAGCGACGAACGCTCAGCATCGCCAGAAAAGCGGGAGACGATCTCTGCCGGCTCTGGCGGGCGCGCGGCATCCTCGATCGTGGGCCAGGGGAAGGGCACAACGACCGCACTGGCACCGGTGAGGCGCCTGGCCTTAGGTGACATAGGGCTCCCCGGCCGCCGCGCCGGTCGTCAGCAGGCCCTCTTCTTCGAGCTTCCGCGCGATGGCCACGATCTCCTGCTGGGCCTTCTCGACCTCTCGCAGGCGAATGGCGCCCATCACCTCCATTTCCTCCCTGATCATCTCAGCGGCGCGCTTGGACATGTTCGCGAAGAACCGCGTGCGAATCGACTCCGACGCGCCCTTGAGCGAGATGGTCAGCACCTTCTTGTCGGCCCGCTGGACGATCTCCCTGAGGGCGGTGTCGTCCACGCCGGTGAGATCCTCGAACACGAACATCAGGTTGCGGATCGACACCGCCAGGTCCGGACTCTGACTCTCAACGGACTCGAGCACGGCCTGCGTCACCGAGCGATCGAGCCGGTTGAGCAGCTCGGCCACTGCCCGCACGCCCCCATAGGACTCGTGAGTGGATCCCCCGAGTGCCTTCAGGCGCTGCTCGATCACCGCCGAGATGCGCGAGATGACCTCGGGCGAGATGTCGTCGAGGCTCGCCATCCGGGTGACCACCTCCACGCGCAGGTCCTCGGGCAGCGAGTTCAGCAGCAACGCGGACTGCGAAGGCTTCAGGTGCGCGAGGATCAAGGCGATGGTCTGCGGGTGCTCGGCCACGATGAACTTGGACAGCTGCTGGGGATCGGCCTGCTCGAGCCGCACGAAGGCCCTGGTCGACTCGGCCGACTTGACCACGCGGTCGAGCATGCGACGGGCCACGTCTGGCCCCAGGCTGCGATTGAGCAGCTTCTGCGCGAAGTCGACGCTGCCTCGGGTGAGGACCCCCGCGGCCTGCCACATCGAGTGGAACTCCTCGAGGACGTTGGTGCCTGCCTCGGACGGGATGGGTCCGAGCGCGGCCACCTCGTGGGCGATTCGCTCGATCTCATCCTGGTGGAGGTGCTTGAAGACCTCGCTGGCGCACTCCTCGCCCAGCACCAGCGTCAGGATGGCGGCCTTGCGTGCCCCGGTCAGCTCGTTGACCTGCTGCGTCGTCGCGGTCATGGCCGTCACCTGTTGCGATCCTCGACCAGCCAGCTCCGCAGGAGACGCGCCGCGTTCTCCGGCTCCTGCTGAGTCATCCCAGCGAGGCGCTTGGTCAACACCGGCACCCGCCGGTCCTGCAGTGCGCCCGATGCGTTGAGCTGCGCCTCGAGCTCACCTTCGAGTTCCTGGATGGTGCGCGGCAACTGCTGCGGCAACCGCCCGCCGGCCGTCGCGCCAGCCACGGCCAGTCCACGGTTCATGAGGGGACGGCCGATGAACAGAATGGCGATCACCCCGAGCGCGAGCACCGCCGCCACCCGGCCCACCTCCTTGAGGGCGGGCGCCGCCTGCTGCAGCATCGATGGCGCGGGGCCCTCCTCGGTGACTACCTCGTCGAACGAGATGTTCTCGACCGTCAGCTGGTCGCCGCGCGCGGCATCGAGTCCGACCGCCGCCGAAACCAGGGCCTGGATCTTCTGCATCTGCTCGGGGGACCGCGCTTTCACGCTGGCACTGACCGTGCCGTCCTGTTCCTGCTTCGCCACGTGGTCGTCATCGACGATCACGGCCACCGAAAGCCTGGCGATGTCGCCCCGTGGCCGCACCGTGTGACGAACCACCTTGCTGACCTCGTAGTTGGTGATCTCCTGGCTTCGCCCGGTCGGCGCCACGCGCGCCGGCGTCACGGGCTGGGCGGTCGACGTCGTCTCGGGCGTGTTGCTCCCTGGCGGGACCGGCCCCGGGACATTCGCGCGCGCGCCGGCCACGCCCATCTGGGCCGCGGATGACGCCGCCCCGTCGAGTGACACCTGGCGACTGCGCACCACGGTCTCAGGATCCCAGCGCTCCTCCACCTGGTCCTCGGAGGTAGGGTTCAGACGGGCCGCGACGTTCACCCGCACGCGGTCGACGCCCACCACCGGTTCGAGCAGTGCCACGACGCGTGCCGCCGTTTCCCGCTCGAACCGCTGCTGGCGTTCCATCTCAACCGCGCCCAGGGGTTCACCATCGCCCTCCTGTGGCCGAGCCAGCGGGCGTCCGAAGGTGTCGACCACCACCACCGCCTCGGGGCGCAAACCCTCCACCGCCGCGGCCACCAGGCTCGAGATGCCCTGCACCGTCGCCGTCGAGAGGGGACGCCTGCCGTTGCGCAGCTTGAGGACCACCGACGCCTTGGCCGGCTGCTCACGCGCGGCGAAGAGCGATTCCTTGGCCATCGCGATGTGCACCCGCGCGCTCGCCACCTCGGAAATGGTGCCGATCGTCCGTGCAAGCTCGCCTTCGAGCGCGCGCCGGTAGTTCACGTGCTCGAGGAACTCGGTGGCGCCGAACTGCGTGCGATCGAAGATTTCGAACCCCATTCGACCGGTGCCCGGCAACCCCTGGGCCGACAGGTCGATCCGAAGCTGGTCGAGGTCGGACTCTGGCACCCGCACCGTGCGCCCGCCATCCGCGAGCTCGTACTGGACCTTCTGCTCGCGCAGTTTCGAGGCCACCTGCGCGGCCGACTCAGGGTCCATGTCGGCAAACAGCACCCGGTAGGTTGGCGCGTTGAGCCAGTAGGCCGAGCCGACGATGACGCCGACCACCAGCATGAAGGCGACGCCGAGGGACGCCAGCTGACTGGCGCTCATCGACCTTCGCAGGGCGTTGAATCTGGCGAGTAGTGGTTCCACGGTCGCGGGCTCCGCACGCAACGAGGATCAGGTGCCGGCTAGACCGGCATCCGCATGATCTCCTGGTAGGCCTGGACGAGCTTGTTTCTCACCTGGACGGTCAACTGCAGCGTGAGATCTGCGCGCTGCAGGGCGATCATCGCGTCGTGCACGTCCCCTTGGCCGCTGAGCATGCTGCTCACGGCCTGGTTGGCCTGCCCGTTCGTGTCATCGACGGACTGGATCAACCGAGCGAGCGACTCGCCGAACCCCGCAGACGTGGGTTTTGCGGCCTGCCCGCTGCCCGGAAGCAGGGGAACGGTCTGAACACTGCCGACCAACGGATTGACTGCCACGTCAGCCTCGTCCGATCTCGAGCGCGCGTTGCACGAGATCGCGAATCAGTGAGATTGCGGTGAGGTTGGCCTGGTACGCGCGAGCGGCACTGAGCATGTCGACCATTTCCTCGGACGGGTCGACGTTGGGCAGCGCGACGAAGCCGTTCTTGTCTGCGTCGGGATGCGACGGTTCATAGCGCTGGCGGCCCGGCGTCGGGTCTTCGATGACGTCGGCCACGCGCACGCCCGTCGCCGTGGCGCGCCCGAGGACGTCGTTGAACGAGTCGACGGGTTCGGCCGCCAGCACGACATCGCGCCGGCGGTAGGCCTTGCCATCGGGGCCGCGCGTCGACTCGGCGTTGGCAAGATTCGAGACCGCAACCTCGACGCGGAGACGCTCGGCCGACAGGGCACTGGCAGCGGCGCTGATCGCGGAGTCGAGCGTGGCCATGCGCAGTTCCCTCCCCTACTTGCCGTCGTTGATGGCATACCGGATCAGCCGGAACTTCGCGGCCAACGCGGTCTGCGCGCGGGCGAAATCCCCCCCGGCCCGGGTCATCTCGAGCAGCTCGCGATCGACCTGCACGGTGTTGCCGTCACGTCGTGCCTGAAGCCCCTCGGTCTCCTTCGTCGCCGGGCCAGCGGCGCCCTGTGCAGACTGGTGCCTGGGATCCGTCGTGCGCAGGCCTGACGCCAACTGCGCCTCGAGGGTGCGCGCGAAGTCGACCTCGCGTGCCTTGAACCCTGGGGTGCTGGCATTGGCGAGGTTGCTGGCCGACACGACCTGGCGGGCGGCCGCCACCGTCATCTGGTGCCGCAGGGCGGCCACGAGTGCGGCGTCGCTGATTTCGCTCACGGTGCCCTCAACCTTTCGTGCCGGCGGTCGATTATCCGACCGACGGGTGGTGCACCTCGGCGGTCAGCAAGAACGGTGCCCTGTCCGTAATCCGTCACTTCACGCCCAAAGCCCTCTACAGGCCGCCATCAGACCCACCGATAGACTGGTCGGCTGGCCGACACTTCGGTCGGCTGGACGTCATGAGGCGCTGGAGTTCAGTGCGTGGGTCGGAGTGGGCGGCGATCGAGCAGCTCGTCGAGAGCCGACTCGAGGCGCGCGAGCCTGAAATCGATGGCATCGAGTCGCGCCAGCAGGTGCTGGCGCCCGTCAACCGATTCACGTTGCCCGAGCCTGTGAAGCAGTTGCCGGTTCTCGGCCTCCAGGCTCAGCCGATCGCGCAGTCGCTGGAGAATGACGTCGATCTGGCCAAGGGAAAACGGCTTCGTGATGTAGTCGTAGGCGCCCAGGCGGACGGCCTGGATGGCCGAGTCGAGCGACGCGTAGCCGGTGACGATCACCACCTGGCACGAGGGATTGGCGTCGCGGGCCGCGCGGAGCACGCCCAGGCCGTCGACGCCTGGCAATGCGAGGTCTGTGATGACAAAACTGTAACGAGCGGGCTCGCGTTGGAGGGCTGTAACGGCCGCGCGGCCGTCACTGGCGCTGGCGACCGGCACACCCTTCCCGCGCAGGAATTCCACCAGAAGTTCACGGATTTCGGGTTCGTCGTCGACGACGAGCGCCTCGAGCGGCAGTTGGTCAGCCATGTCGGCATTCCGTTTGCTATGTTGCCAGTTCCGACACCTCTGGTGTGTGGTAATCGTCAACGCCGTGAGTTTCTTGAATCGTCAGTCACCACCCGTGGTCGCTTGCATATTTCTCTCCTAGCCGCCCTGCCGCTCCCCGGCACGCGCCGCTGGGCCCCACTCACCCTGGACCCGAGCAGCTGACATGAGCTCCCTGACCCGCACGCAGCACACCGTTCTCATCGTCGACGACGAGGCCGACTTGAGGGCCCTCGTGGTCGAGTCCCTCTCCGCAGAGGGATTTGCCGTCGCGGAGGCCGCCGATAGCGCGGAGGCCCACGAGCGGCTGAAAGCCTTCGCCTACGATGCCGTGGTCATCGACCTCCGATTGCCCGACGCCGACGGCATGGAGCTGCTCGACGCCGCCCTGTCGAGGTACCCCGACATCCTGGCCGTCATGATGACGGGCTTCGGCGGGGTGGCCGAAGCCGTGACGGCCATCAAGCGCGGGGCCGTCGACTTCCTCATCAAGCCCTTCCAGGTCGCGCAGCTCTCGCGCGTGCTGTCGTTGGGCCTCGACCAGCGTCGCCTCCGGCAGGAGAACGCCGAGCTGCGGGCGCAGCTGCGCGAGCGGTACCGGTTCGACAACGTCGTGGGCCAGAGCACGGCGATGCAGCAAATCTTCGGCACCCTCGAGCTGGTGGCGCCAATGAACAGCACGGTCCTCATCCAGGGGGAGACCGGCACAGGCAAGGAGCTCATCGCGCGCACGATTCACCACAACAGCCCGCGCGCGGACCAGCGGTTCGTGGCGTTCAACGCCGCCGCCATCCCGGACACCCTCGCAGAGGCCGAGCTGTTCGGCCACGCCAAGGGCGCGTTCACCGGTGCCGTGAGCGCCAGAATTGGCCGCTTCGAGCTGGCCCACCGGGGGACGCTCTTCATCGACGAGGTCGGGCTCATGCCCCTCCCCCTTCAGGCCAAGCTGCTGAGGGCCCTGCAGGAGCGGGAAATCGAACGCGTCGGGGAATCGCGACCGGTGAAGTTCGACGCACGAATCATCGTGGCCACGAACACCGACCTGAAGAGGCTCGTACGGGATGGGGCGTTCCGCGAGGACCTCTTCTATCGGCTCAACGTGATCCCGATGACGATTCCGCCCCTGCGGGATCGACGCGAGGACATTCCGCTGCTGGCTCGCCACTTCGTTCAGAAGTCGTGCCGGAACAACAACCTTCCGACCAAGCACCTGCTGCAGGACACGGTCCGGGTGCTGATGAGCTACGCGTGGCCGGGCAACATCCGACAGCTCGAGAACGCCATCGAGCACGCGGTGGCCATGACGGGGCCCGAGCGCGACCTCCCGCCCTCGGCGTTGCCAGAAGACATCCTCCAGCCAGCGACGTCACTGCTTCTGCCCACGGTAGCCATCCCGGACGAGGGCATCAACTTCACCTCGGTGGTCTCGCAGCTCGAGCGCGAGCTCATTCTGAAGTGTCTCGAGAAGACGGGGGGCAACAAGCGCCAGGCAGCCCGGCTGCTCAACCTGAGCCGGACGACGCTCATCGACAAGCTCAACAGGCTGAGCCTGGCAGACCAGGAGACGGTGGCGTCGTAGGGAACGCGCCGCTCACGCGTCAATCTTCGACGCGCGGCAACCACAGCACGGCACGGGTGCCGCCCTCGACCTTCGGCTCGATGTCAAGGCGGCCGCCGAGCGATTCGGCCAAGTGCCGCGCGACAGGCAGGCCGAGCCCGCACATCCCGGCGTGGGTCGTGAAGAACGGCTCCTGAGCCTTGCGCGCCAGGTCGAGCGCCATCCCTGGGCCGTTGTCGATCACACTCAGCTCCACGAAGCCGTCGCGCACGTCGAGCGCGATGGTGATGCGCGGATCGTCGCGTCCTGCGAGCGCCTGCTCGGCGTTGATGACGAGATTCAGCAGAATCTGCTCTACCGCGTGGGCATCGCCCCGCACGCGGAACGGCCCGTGCTCCTCGCGCTCGACGGCCACGCTGATGCGCGCGCGCGACAGGTGGTAGCGCCGCAACGAGAGGGCCTGTTCGACGACGCGCCCCAGGTCGAAGGCGCGGACGCCGTGATCGTCACGCCTGGCAAATGCCACGAGCTCGCGCATGAGCCACACGGCCCGCGCCGACTGGGCCCCGATGCGGCTCACCTTGTCCCTGACGTCGGCCGGCAGGTCCGACCGACCTGCG
>JAFNAJ010000121.1 GCA_017860085.1 Acidobacteriota bacterium
CGGGGACAAGTATCGCGCGATGCTGCCGGCGCTGAACAACCGGTCCGACCTGAACTGGTTGCTCTCCCAGATGGTCGGCGAGCTGTGCGTGTCGCACACCTATGTCTCGGGCGGGGATTTCAGCCCGGCGTCGACGCCGCAGTCCCTCGTGTACACAGGCTACCTCGGGGCCGACATCACCGCGGACGCGAGCGGGTACCCGCGACTCGCGCGCATCTTCGGGCCGACGGCCTACAATCGCGACATCACCGGCCCTCTCGCGAGGCCCGACTTCGACATCAAGGCCGGCGACTACCTGATCGCCATCGATGGCCACGACCTCAAGGGGGAGACGCCCTACCGCTACCTGCAGGTCACCCGCGGCCAGAAGGTCGCCGTCACAGTCAACCGCACCCCGTCGGCGGCCGGCGCGAAGACGTACGAGATCGAGCCGATCCGCTCCGAGTCCGACCTCCGCTACAACCGCTGGATTGCCGAGAACATCGCTGCCGTGCAGAAGGCGTCCAACGGCGACCTGGGCTACATGCACATCACCGCGATGAGCTCCAACAACACCGGCCAGTTCGACAAGTACTGGCGGGCGTTCCGCGACCGGAAGGGCCTCGTCATCGACGTGCGCGGCAACGGCGGCGGGTGGACCGAGTACTTCATCATCGACAAGCTCGAGCGGAAGATGGTTGCCCACAACACCTTGCGGGGCATGGTGCCGTTCCGGTACCCGGGCTCGATCACGACGGGCCCGCTCGCGGTAGTCACCAACGAGTACAACGGGTCGGACGGCGAGGCGTTCGTCGAGCACTTCAAGGCACGCAAGCTGGGCACGGTCATCGGCGTCCCGTCGTGGGGCGGACTGGTGGGCATCATCAACGGCCAGACGACAATCGACAACGGCACCATTCACCAGTCGAACAACGCGTTCTACAACGAGAAGGGCCAGTGGCTGGTCGAGAACCACGGCGCCGACCCCGACCTGCTCGTCGACAACGACCCCGCGTCGGCCGCCGCTGGCAAGGACGCGCAGCTCGACAAGGCCATCGAGGTCCTGCTCAAGCAGATCAAAGAGAAGCCGTTCACCTGGCCGCCGGTGCCGAAGTACCCCATCAGATAGGGGCTAGGGACAAGGGGCTAGGGACAAGGGACAAGACACGGGGCTGGGCAGACACGGAGCTGCCAGAAGCAGGAAGCCAGAAGGCAATGGATCAGCGGAGCACGCCTGGCTTCTGGCTTCTGGCTTCTGGATTCTGCCTCCTTCTGGAGATCGAAGATGCCGACGCTGTTCTCGCCGCTGTCGTTCGCAGGGCTGACGCTGCGCAACCGCGTCGCGATGCCGCCCATGTGGTCGGGCAAGGCCACGGCGGAAGGTCTTGTGACGCCCGCGATCATCGAGTACCACCGCGTGCGCGCGGCGGCTGGCACAGCGCTCATCATCGTCGAACATGCGTTTGTCCACCTGCAGGGCAGGCATTCGAGCACCCAGATCGGTGTCCACGATGACGCGTGCGTCGAGGGGCTGTCGAAGCTCGCCGCGGCCATCCGCGCGGAAGGCTCGGTGGCGTGCCTGCAGATCTCCCACGCGGGGGCCCGAGCCTCCTCCCGCGTGACCGGCCTGCCCGTGGTCGCACCCTCCGCGGTCGCCACGACGCGTGAAGCGAACCCCGACGCGCCGGCTGAAATGAGCCGCGCCGGGATCGACGAGGCCGTCGACGCGTTCGCCGGGGCGGCCGCGCGGGCACGGACGGCGGGCTTCAGCGCGGTCGAGATCCACGCCGCTCACGGGTTCCTGCTGTCGCAGTTCCTCTCGCCGCTCACGAACCGCCGCGCCGACGAGTACGGCGGCGACCACGAGCGGCGGAGCCGTCTTCACTTGACGGTGCTCGCGGCCGCGCGGCAACGGGCGGGCAAGGACTTCCCCGTGTTCGTCCGCCTCGGGATGCACGACGAGCGCCCGGGCGGTCTCACGCTCTCGCCTGCCTGCTGGACGGCCTCGCAGCTCGTGGCTGGAGGCGCCGCGCTCATCGACGTCTCAGGCGGACTGGCGGGTTCGGACGATCCCGGGCGAGGGCCGGGCTACTTCGTGGGCTACGCCGAGGCGCTGAAAGGGGTTGTGGACGTACCGGTCCTCGTCGCCGGCGGCATCGCCGATCCGCGGATGGCCGATCTCATCGTCCGCTCCCGGCGCGCCGACATCGTCGGCATCGGGCGGGCGATGCTGGAGGACCCGGACTGGACGCGCACCGCGGCCGCGGCGCTCGGTCAGGCCTGACGGCGGCGCATCCGAGGCGCCATGATGAGGGCCGCGCCGTAGAGCGCGAGCGCGACAAACAGGGTGGCCGGCCGCGAGTGCATGAAGTCTTGCGCCGCCATCTTGAGGCCGATGCCGACCAGCAGCGGGTAGACGAGCCAGTCCCACTCGCGGAACCCCGGGTGCCTCCCGGTCCAGGCCACCACGAGCGCGGCGACCGCCAGGACGCCGGTGCGGATCGTCGCCAGCATGCCGAGGTCAATCGAGCCGTCCGGTTGGCGGGCCAACGCCGACGCCAGGTAGCCGACGAGCGTCCCGCCCGCCGAAAGGACCAGCACCAGCACGATCGCGAAGCGCGGCACCCGGGCCCACGCGCTGCCGTCGCTCGCGGGCTCCCGCGCAGCGAGCCAGGCCGACGCGGCCGATGCGCCGAGCACGACGAGCATGGCCGGGCTCGGGAGCGGCCACGGCGGCCCCGCGCCGGCCAGCACCTCCCGGATGTCATAACCGACGGCCCCTGACACGATGGCGGCTGCCGCCAGGTAGACGGCGGCGTGGATCAGCAGAAAGAGGCGGCCGATGCGCGACCACGCCGCGCTGCACACGACGGCGAGCGCCGCCAGCACCCCCGTCACGGCAGGGCCCGGCAAGAGGGCCGTCACACCGACGAGCACCAGGACGACGGCCAACGAGGTGTAGAAGTAGACGTTGCGCCCGCGGTTCTGCTGGCGCTCGATGAAGGCGAACGCCACGCCGTAGCAGGCGACGCCGATGATGACGCTCGTCACGCCAAGCGCGGCCGCCCCTGACCCGGTGGCCCGCGTCACCGACAGCGCGCCGCCAAGGCCCACGGCGAGCGCAGCCACGGTCTGCACCACCTCGAACGGGATGACGTTGCGGCCGCGGACCAGCGTCCTGATCGCGATGCTGGCGAGATACGCGCCAATCAGGGTCACCTGCACGGCCAGTGCCGCAGCGGGCGTCTCCTGCGGCTGGGGCGCCAGCGCCCGCATCGTGACGCCGACCACCACGATATCGGCCACCGCCGCGACCGGCCATCGCACCAGCAGCCAGTCGAGCGAGTACCCCATCCACAGCGCCGCCACGCCGAACAGGATCAAGAAGAACGCGTGCGGCACCACCACGCCCGTCCTGGCGAGGATGACGACGGAGGTGGGAACGGCGATCGCGACGGCAATCCAAGCCAGCGTCTGCAGCCGCCGCCGCCACGCCACCGCCAGAATGCCCGCCGTGAGGACGGCAAGCGCCGCCGCACTGGCCGCCCCGGAGAGGACCTTGAAGTGCGTCGTTGCCTCGAGGACGACGGGAAACGCCACCATCGCCGCGCCCACGCCGTGGAAGACGGCGCTGGGTCTCCGTCCCGCTCGCCCCGCCCGGTCGGCGAAAACGAGCCACACCAGCCCGTACGCAAGGCCGAGCGCCACGCCGGCGGCCGGCGCGATGGCGCCAGTGTCGGTCATGGCGCGGAGCAGGTACGCCCCGCCCAACACGATGAAGAGGCGGCCGGCGAGCGAGAGCACGGCGACCGGATCGCGCCAGCCGCGGGCCACTGGAGCGGCTTCAGCCGACACCGTGCCGGCCGCGGCCGCACCGGCATCGGGTTCGGCCGCTTCAGCCGACGCGGCCCGGCCCTCGAGGTGCGCGAGGCGCGCTTCCAGATGACGAACCGACGACCGCAGGTCGTCGATGGCGGTTTCCAGCGCGGCTAGCCTGTCGTTCACGGAACCTCCTCCCGTCGCGGCCGGCGGCGGACAGCCGGCTCCCGACAGTCCCGCAAAGCCCGGCCTGTCGTCATCCCTGGGCGTGAGTGCCCCTGTCGCCCTCGCCGTGCCCCCAGGGCGGCAGCAGGCGGATGAGCACCCCGAGAATCACAAACGGCAGGATCATCAGCACGATGGCCGGCAGCAGGCCCTCGCGCGTCGCGAATTCCATCTTGTAGGTCGTGTACCCGAGGAAGCTCTTCGAGAAGAGCTGTCCGCCGATCACCACGTTCCACCGCATGGCAAAGATGCCCATGAGCGTCAGGCTGCCCGCGAGCACGTAGAGCGCGCGCCGCGTCTTCTCGCGGAACGTGACGAGCTGCGACAGGCCGAGCAGCACGAGCGGAACGAGCGTGCCCAGGATGATCTGCAGGACGATCTGCGACGTGAACAGCCGCGTTTTGACCATGAAATCCAGGGCACGGAACGACTCGTCCGCCTCGTACAGCCGGTGAATGAGGTCCAGCATCTCGAGCGAGAAGTCGACGAGGAACGCGTAGTAGAGGTACTTCGCGATGGTGTCGACGCACGGCATGTCGACGGGCACCCGCCTCAACCAGCACGTGACGAAATACAGGAGCAGGATGCACGCGATGCCCGACACGATCGCGGAGAACAGGAACACGATGGGCATCAGGGGCGTCGACCACCACGGATTCGCTTTGATCGATCCGAAGATGAATCCCACGTACCCGTGCAGCAGGAACGCGGACGGAATGCCGATGACGGTCAGGGCGCGGCCCAGCCGGTCGTCGAGTTTCAGCGCGGACTCGCTGATGTTGTCCGACCAGAGCGCCATCGCCCCGTAGAGCAGCCTGGCAAACCCCGTGCTCGCGCGCCACTTCAGGACGATGTCGCGGCGGTAGTCGAGCCATATCTCCAGCACCAAGACGACCATGAGGTACCAGAGATAGACGAAGCCGAACATCGCCATCGCCGACTGCGTGTGCGGCGTCAGGTACATCTCGAGGGACCGTTCCGGGTGGCCGAGATGCAGCTGCAGCGGCAGCGGCGCCACCAGCAGGAACGCGAGGGCCGTCAGCAGGGCCAGCCGGTAGGTCGGCTTCACCGCCTGGACGTTGAACACGCGCTCGAGGGACGCGAGGATGAACGCGCCCGCCACCAGGCCCGTGATGAACGGGTACAGGACGATGAGCACGCTCCACTGGAGTTCGAGCTCGTTCGGGTAGATGAACCCTTCTACGCCTGGCATACGCGGTCCTTTCCGGGACCGGTTTCACAACCCGCGTCGCGCGGCTGGACGACGCCGCAGGAGCGGGCCGGGAAACCTCTGCTAACGAACCGAGCCGTCGAGGCCGTTGTAGTACATCTTCGATCCCGTCGCCATCTGCGGCTTCAGCACCTGCACCTTGTGCTCGCGCAGGAACGCGTGAATCGGGTCGTTCTTGTCCTTCAGGTCGGCCAGCACGCGCGCGCCGGTCGGGCACGTCTCGCAGCAGGCCGTCGTCAGGCCCTTGGTGATGCGGTGGTAGCACAGGCTGCACTTGTCCACCGTGTGCGTGCGCGGATCGATGAAACGGCAGCCGTAGGGGCAGGCCTGGACGCAATAGCGGCATCCGAGGCAGTACGACTTGTCGACCAGCACGACGCCATCCTGGCTTTCGAAGGTGGCGCCAACCGGGCAGACCTGCACGCACGGCGAGTGTGCGCAGTGGTTGCACAGCTTCGGGACGTAGAACATCTTCAGGTTCGGGTCGCGCACCTCGCGCTCGTGGAAGCCGTCGTAGCCGCCGTTCGGCGATTCCACCTTCGGGTGCTCGTAGTCAGCCGGGTCCACCACGTAGCGCTCGACCCACGTACGGAAGGTGAACGCCTCGTGCGGAACGTCGTTCTCGGTCTTGCATGCCCGCACGCAGGTGCCGCAGCCGATGCACTTCTCGATGTCGACGGCCATCCCCCACCAGTGGTCGGTGGCCCTGTAGTTCGGCGCCTCTTCCGGCCGGCCCGCCAGCACGTGCTCCCATGCGATGGCGGCCGAAGCCGTGAGGACGAGCAGCTTGCCGGTCTGGCCGAGGAATGTCCGTCGGTCCTGGTCCATGGTTCGGCCTCGTCAGGAGATCTTCGGGTTGTGGACCGCGTGGCACGCGGCGCACGAGCCCTCGGGGGCGTGCTCTTCGGGCACGACCTGCGGGAAGGACTTCGGCTTCGAGATGTTCGCCGAATGGCAGCTGATGCACGTCCTGCGGGGATCGGGCCTGACCGGCTTCTGGCCGTCCGGGTTCGACGCGTGCGCCGCCAGCGCCCCGTGGCAGGATTCGCACGCAACGCGGACGTGCTTGCCCCTCGCTCGCAGTTCGGCCACGTCGGCATGGCACTCGACGCAGACGGCCTGGCCGGCATACACGATCGGACGCGCCATGTTGTCCGGAACGGCGCCGGTGCGGTAGTGGCCGAGTTCGCCGAAGTCGGCGGGCACCATCAGCCAGCGCAGGACCAGGAACGCGGTGATGCCGACCGCGAACAGGCCAGCCATGCGAACCAGATGGACGTAGTCCGAAGCCCGTGGCTTCATGCCTCCCCCGTGTGCCCTGCGCCAGCCGTCACCGGTTTCGGCGCCCCAGCCCGCGCCTCACCTGCCTGTGACGGAAACCCGTGAACTCGAAGGTTATGGGGTCGGCGTGTGCAAGTGGTGGGCCAAGCGAGAGGCGAGAGGCGAGAGGCGAGAGGCTGGGGAGCGACGATATCCAGATGAAAACGCTCAGATAACGGAAACGGGCCGCGCACGGACGCTCGCGCGCGGCCCCTAGCAAGCGCCGCAGGCCGGCAGCCTAGAAGACGACCTTCACCTCGCCGACAATCGAGCGCTTCATGACGTCGCCGAAAACGTGCTGCATCACTTCCTGGTTGGCGAGGTTGGCTCCCTTGACCGAGGTGATGAACCTGCCGCCCATCCACTTCGCGCCGAAGCTGCCGTTCAGCATCGTGAAGGCGTCCGTCGTGCCCGCGTAGCGCGCGTCGAGGACGTCCTGCCAGTAGGCCTCGCCCTGGTAGGTCACGGACACATCACCGAAGAACCGCCCGTAGGATGCGTTGAGCCCGATGTTGAACCGGCTGTTCGGCGGGAAGTTGTACTCGGAGGATCCGCCGGTCTCACGCGGGTCCGGGATGTCCCCCGTCGTCAGCGACGGATTGCTCTGCCACGAGTAGTTGGCAAATGCGTTGACGTGGTTGCTGACCGCGACGTCGAGGCCGAGTTCGATGCCCTGCGTCCGCACCTTGCCGCAGTCGGTCCCGCCCGTGCAGCCGGCGAGGCTGCTCGAGTTCAGATAGGAGTACCCGGACGGCAGACCGAGCCCGGGGCCGAACGCGTTGGCCGCGATGAGCTGATCGAGCACACTGGGCGGCAGCGGCCAGCCCGGCGGCACGTTC
>JAFNAJ010000122.1 GCA_017860085.1 Acidobacteriota bacterium
GGCGAGGGCGGGCACGAAGAAGAAGACCTGCCAATCGTTGAGTTCGTCGGGGCCGACAGCGTGCTCCAAGGGTTCGAGGCGCACGCGGACATTCAGGTTGGGAGCGGGTTCGCCGTGGACGTCAGTCTCGACTACGTGCGGGGTGAGCTCAAGGCTGACGCGACACCGCTTCCCAGGATCCCGCCGTTCAGGTTCCTGGTGGGGCCCCGCTATCAGCACGGTGGGCTGCAGGTGGGGGCCGACGTGTCGTTCGTGGCCGACCAGGACCGCGTCGGCACCAACGAGACACCGACTGACGGCTACGGGTTGCTCAAGCTCTTCGGCGCCTACTCGTTTGCAGCGGGCGGGATGACGCACACGGTGACCCTGCGGCTCGACAACGCCACCAACGAGCTCTACCGAAACCACCTTTCGTACATCAAAGACCAGGTTCCGGAGATGGGCCGGAGCTTCAAGGTCGTCTACGGCGTCAACTTCTGAACCCCGAGCTCACGTGCGTTGAACGCCTGTTGGAGTCGCAGGGGAGGCGCCGGCCGGCCTGAAGGCCGGCCCGTCGATCTCCGGTCCCTGCGGTAAGATGATCGCGGCCATGCCGCTCGAGTTGCAGGAACGGGTCCGCGCGCGACACGCACTGGATGGCTTGCCCACGGTCGCGCTGCTGGTGCAGCCGACGCCCGTGCACGAGATGGCCGCGCTGCGGCAGGCGCTGGGTGCGGGACCACGCCTGCTCATCAAGCGCGACGATCTCATCGGTTTCGGGTTCGGTGGCAACAAGGTGAGGAAGCTCGCGCTCGTTGCCGCACGCGCCAAGGAGGAAGGCTGCGACACGCTGATGACGACCGGCGCCGTGCAGTCGAACCACGCGCGCGTCACGGCGGCGGTCGCCGCTCACCTCGGCATGCACTGCGTGCTCGTGCTGAACGGATCGCCCCCGCAGGCTCCCTCGGGCAATGCATTGCTCGACGCGTTGTTGGGTGCCGAGATCCACTACGTGGCTTCACGCACCGAGCGCTCGGTGGCCATGGGAGCGTTGGCCGAGCGCCTGGCGGAGCGAGGACACCGCCCCTTTGTGATTCCGCTCGGCGCCTCCACGTCCCTCGGTGCCCTGGGCTACGCCCAGGCGATCGGCGAGTTGGTTGCGCAAGGCGTGGTGCCCGACGTGATCGTCCACTCGACGTCGTCTGGCGGAACGCAGGCCGGGATTCTCGCCGGCTGCGCGATCTACGACATCCACCCGCGCGTCGTCGGCATCAGCGCCGACGAGCCCCCTGAGGTGCTGGCGCCCTTCATCCGGACCCTGGTCGAGCAGATGGGTGGGCTGCTGGGCGTGCCTGGGCCCGCCCTGGCACGCGAGCTCGAGCCCGAGGTCGATGCGGCCTTCGTCGGCGCGGGCTACGGCGAGCCGACGCCGGCCTCGTGCGAGGCGCAGTCACTGGTGGCGCGCACGGAGGGCGTGTTCCTCGACCCCACGTACACGGCCAAAGCGATGGCCGGGCTGATTGCTTACGTTCGCGAGGGACGCTTCGACGACTCGCAGACGGTGTTGTTCTGGCACACCGGCGGATTGCCTGGCTTGTTTGCCTCGACGGGACACCCGAGCCCATGACGACCGAACCGAAACCCCCGATGACCCTCAGCCTTCGCTGGGACGGCGATCTTCGATTCGCGGGGAAGGCGGGCAACACGACGCTCGTGCTCGACAGCACGTCGCAGGCAGGGCCGTCGCCGACGCAGGCGCTCGCCTTCGGCCTTGCAGGGTGCATGGGGATCGACGTGGTCAACATCCTGCTCCGAGGTCGGCACCCACTCGAGGCGCTCGACGCTACGCTCGAGGCGCGACGTGCTGATGCACAGCCCCCGCGTTTCGTTGCGTTTGCTCTGCACTTCGTCATCACGGGTGACGTGCCGCCCGAAGCGATCGATCGCGCGATCAAGCTGTCGCGTGACAAGTACTGCTCCGTGTGGCACTCGCTGCGGCAAGACATCGACCTGACCGTCACCTACGAGCGTATCGCCGCGCGGTGAACCGCGCCCCGTGTGAGGCAGCCCATGCGCCGATCGCCTGTTGCCGCTGCAGTGGCGGGTCTACTCCTGCTCACGCATGGCTCCGGCGCGCCCGTCGTGCGCGGCTGGGGCCTCTCGGGCTCAGCCTCCGACGCGGCACAGGCTGCCGTCGCCGCATCTGCCGACCAGGACGTTGACGCGCTTCGCGCCGCAGCCAGGGCCGCGCTGGCGCCGGTCGACGGCGAGGTGGCCATCGACGGCCTCGTGCAGCCGGTGGAGGTGATCCGCGACCGCTGGGGGGTGCCGCACATCTACGCGAGCACGCTCGAGGACCTGTTCGTGGCCCAGGGGTTCGTCGCCGCGCAGGACCGGCTGTGGCAGCTCGAGCTCTGGAAGCGCACCGCGGAGGGCACGCTCTCGGAAGTGCTTGGTCCGGCGGCAGTGGCCCGCGACACCTTCGCACGTCTGCTGCGCTACCGGGGCGACATGGACGTTGAGTGGGCCAGCTATTCACCAGACGCGCGTCGCATCGTGTTCGCGTTCGTGCGCGGGGTCAACGCGCAGGTTGCGCACGTGCTGGCGCATCCCGAGCAACTGCCCGTCGAGTTCCAGCTCACGGGGACCCGCCCGTCACCGTGGACGCCCGAGGTGGTCATCAGCCGCATGGCCGGCTACCCGATGGCACGCAACGCGGACTCTGAGGTGCAGCGCGCGAAGCTCGCGCAGCGCCTCGGCGTCGCCCGGGTCGCTGAGTTCATGCCGCCAGACCCTCGCGTGCCGATCACCCTTCCCGAGGGACTCGACCTCAGCGACATTACCGACGACGTGCTGCGGCTCGACGCCGCGACGGAAGAGCCGATTCGGTTCAGCGAAGACGTGTCGCATGAGCCCGGGGCGTTCGGCCTGCTTGCCCCACGTCCGCCCGTCATGCGCGATGGGCGCCAGGATGCATGGGAGTCGGTCGAAGACCGGTACGCGACGATCGGGTCGAACAACTGGGTCGTCAACGGCTCGCTCACCACGACCGGGAAGCCTCTGCTCGCCAACGACCCACACCGGGCGCTGCAGCTGCCGTCGCTCCGCTACACGGTCCACCTCAACGGCCCGGGCTGGAATGTCATTGGTGCGGGCGAGCCGGCGCTCCCCGGGGTTGCCGCGGGCCACAACGAGACGGTGGCGTTCGGCTTCACGATTGTCGGGATCGATCAGCAGGACCTGTACGTGGAGCGGCTCGATCCGGCCAACCCAGACCAGTACCAGTACAAGGGCGCGTGGGAAACCATGCGCACGGAGCGCGAGGAGCTCCGGGTCAAGGGCGAAGCGCCGCGGACGCTCGAGCTGCGCTTCACGCGACACGGGCCGGTCGTGCACGTGGACCGCGCCAGGAACCGGGCCTACGCCTTGAGGTGGGTGGGATCGGAGCCAGGCACCGCCGGCTACCTGGCGGCGCTTTCCCTGAACGTCGCGCGCAACTGGCGCGAGTTCCTCGCGGCGTCGGCCCGGTGGAAGGTGCCCTCGGAGAACCTCGTCTACGCGGACGTTGAGGGCAACATCGGCTGGATCGCTGCCGGCTTGGCACCGCTGCGTTCGCGCGGCAACGGTCTGCTACCGGTTCCGGGCCACGAGGGCCGCTTCGAGTGGCAGGGGTTCCTGCCGGCCTCCGAGCTTCCGCAGGCCTTCAACCCCAAGGCGGGTTTCGTCGCGACGGCCAACCACAACGTTCTGCCTCCCGGCTACCCCCACGTGCTCGGGTACGAGTGGGCGCCGGACCACCGGTTCCGGCGGATTGTCGACGTCCTCACCGCAAGGCGTGCCTTCACCCTGCAGGATTTCGAGCGCCTGCAGCACGACGAGCTGTCGATCCCGGCACGTACCATCATCGATGCGCTCAGCATCGCGACCACCGTCAGGCCGATTGGCGACCGCGACCGCGCGGCAGCCGCAGGCATGCTGACGGCGTGGGATGGCGTCCTCGATCAGCAATCGCCGGCCGCTGCGCTCTACGCGTTGTGGCTGCCACGCCTGCGGCGTGCGTTTGCCGACGCGACCATCGCGTCGGCCGACAAACCGCACGTGCCCGCACAGGTCTCCCTCGAGCGGCTCGTATCGATCCTCAGGCGCCCCGGCCCAAAGGAACTCGACGTGTTGACAGGTCCCTCCCTCGGCGAGGCTGTGGCCGAGGCCCGCGAGCGCATGGGTGACGATGTGGAGAGCTGGGCGTGGGGGCGAATCCACCGTGCCGCCTTCGAGCACAGCCTGGCCACCACGCCGGTGCGCGCCGCGGTCATGAACCTGCCCGAGGTGCCTCGTGGAGGCGACGGGAGCACGGTCAACAACACGGGCTACGCATTGCGACAAGTCCACGGCGCGTCGTTCCGCCAGGTGTTGGACCTGTCGGACTGGGATCGGTCCACGACCATCAACGTGCCGGGCGCGTCGGGTCAGCCGGGCAGCCCGTTCTACGACAACTGGCTGCCGCGCTGGGCGGCTGGCCAGTATCACCCCTTGGTGTTCTCCCGCGAGGCCGTGGAGCGGTTCGCCGCGGCGCGCCTCTGGTTGCGACCGAGCGACTGGACCGACCCGATGCCAGCGGCCGCTGCTGCAGCAGAGGCTCCGCCGGTCCTTCCCGACTTCCTGGGCTCGCTCGTCAACTACGAACGCCAGGGGGAACGCATCGCGGCCTGCATGCGCGAGCCCGGCAGCGATGTCGTCATGGGCGCTCGCCGCGTGCCCCGGACGTTCGTCTGGGTGATCGAGCGCGACCAGGCGCGCCAACTCGGGTCGGTGCCTGGCTCGTGCGATCCCACGTGGTCGCCCGACGGCTCGCGCCTCGCCGCGGTGACGAGCAACGGCCTGTGGACCTACTCGCCGACGCTCGAAGACCCTCGGCAGCTGGCGGAGGCGCACCTGCCACGAGAGCCCAAGGGCGAGTTCGACTACACGGCGTTCGCCAAGCCCCGCTGGTCGCCTGACGGCCTGCGCATCGCCTACCTCGTCACGAATGGCGCCACGTCGTGGGTGGAAGTGGTGGAAGTCGCCACGGGCCGTCCCCTGCACCGTTCGGCCAAAGACACCTACTCGTTCGAGTGGACGACCGACCCGCGCGTCATCAAGGTTGGTCTGACGCCTGTTCGCCTTCCTCGCTGACCGTCGGCGCCGATGGCCCGCCGCGCGTACATCGACTGGCTTCGCGGTCTCGCGGTCGTAGTCATGATCCTCGCGCACACGAGCGATTCGTGGACGCGACTGGCCGACCGCAGCACGCGCGCCTACGACCTGGTCGTCAAGATCTCGGGAATGGCGGCGCCACTTTTCCTGTTTCTGGCCGGAGTCTCGGTGGTGCTCGCCGCAGGCGGCAAGGCGCGCAGGACCGGCGATGTCGCAGCCGCCGCGGCCGCCGTGCGTCGCCGGGGCTGGCAGATCTTCGGACTGGCGTTCCTGTTCCGCCTGCAGGCGATGGTGATCGGCTGGGGGCGCCTGGCTGGCCTGCTGAAGGTCGACATCCTGAACGTGATGGGGCCGTCCATGGTTGGCGCAGCGGCGCTGTGGGGCGTGTCGACCCGGCCACGCGTTCGCATCGCGCTGCTCGCATCGGCGGCGTGCGCGTTCTCACTGCTGTCCCCGATTATCCGCGGCTGGTCCTGGCTTGGTGTGCTCCCCGACCCCTTGGAGTGGTACTTCCGTCCGCCGCCCGGCAGGAGCTGGTTCACGTTCTTTCCCTGGGCGGGGTTGCTTCTTGCCGGTGCCGTCATCGGCGTCGTGATCGACAGCACCAGGAACGATGCGCAGGAGGCCCGCGCGAACCGCTGGCTGCTCGTCGGGGGCGCGGCGCTCGTCGTGACCGCTCTGGTTGGTTCGCGGTACCCGTCCCTCTATGCTCACAGCAGCTTCTGGACGACATCGCCCAGCTACTTCTTCCTTCGCATCGGCCTGATGTCGGCCATGATCGGAGCGGCGTATTTCCTCGCCAGGTGGTGGCCGCCGCGCCCGTCGAGCGCGATGCTCGAGTTCGGCCACAGCTCGCTCTTCGTGTACTGGATTCACGTCGAACTGGTGTACAGCTGGATCAGCTACCCGCTGCGCAAGAGCCTCCCGCTAGGCTGGGCGCTGGCGGCCTTCGCCCTCTTCACGTGGGCGATGCTGTGGATGTCGCGCAAGAAGACAGCGTTCGTCTCGCGTCGCGCGCAGCGGAGGGCGCGGTCCAGGCCGGTCTAGGCCCGTCGCTCCAGCTCCAGCAGGAACCGCTTGACGTCGAGGCCGCCTCCGTAGCCAGTGAGGGATCCGTCGCTGCCAATCACCCGGTGGCACGGGATGATGATGGGGATGGGGTTGCGGCCGTTTGCGAGACCGACGGCACGCACCGCTGACGGTTTGCCAATCGCGATGGCGATGTCACGGTAGCTGGCCGTGGCGCCATACGGGATCTCGAGCAGCGCGTCCCACACGCGGTGCTGGAACGGCGTGCCGGCGGGCGCGAGGGCGAGGGAAAACGTGTGAAGGTCTCCTGCGAAGTAGGCTCGTAGCTGGCGCAGGGCCTCGGCGAACGGCGCCGCATCGCGCTGCCACGCTGGATCAGGTTGGCGCATGCTTCGTCCCGATGGGAGATCCAGCAACGTCAGGGCGTGGCCGTCTCCGGCCAGGCGAAGGCGGCCGATCGGGCTGTCGCATTCCGTGTAGTACACCGTGCCCTCTCAGCGGGTTGCGTGGGAAGTGTCGGCCACCGCCATGCGCTCGGCGCGAGCGGCAAGGAGGAGCGGAAGCTGCGCGTCGGCGCGAGACCACGCCGCGAGGAACTCGTCGTACGACTGCCGAGCCGCTTCGCGATTGCCAGCGAGGACGTGCGCGCGTGCCAGACCCACCCTGGCGGCGGCGTAGAAGACCGAGAACGGGTCGGTACCCCGGTGATCGAGAATGCGCTGGTACTGCGCCACTGCCGCGGGGCCGTTGCCGAGCCTCGCGTAGGCCTCCGCTCGGAGGTACGCGGGCACGAAGGCCGCCACTCGCCCGAGGTCGTAGGGTTCAGACACGTCGAGCGTCTTGATTGCCTCCTGCGCCCGGCCCCGTGCCAACTGCTGAGAGGCACGCGCCACGGGCAGGAACACCGTCCGCAGCAACATGTCGTCGGGACGCATGTGGGCGACCCGGTCGAGCGCCGCGTCCAGCCCGTCTGGCTGACCAGCGAGCGCGAGGATGGCCACCGCCAGGGGTGTGACGTCGGCCGATCCCGAAGCGACCAGCGGCCCGGCCCGCGCGGCCGCATCCGAGGTGCGGCCGAACAGCAGCTCGGCCCACGCCAGCTGGAGCTCGTAGCCGGCGGCGACCTGACCCAGGCTGGCCCGTCGCGCCATCGCCTCGGTGCGCTCATACAGCTGGCGGGCCTCGCCGAGCCGTCC
>JAFNAJ010000123.1 GCA_017860085.1 Acidobacteriota bacterium
GTCCAGCAACGTGCCGCCGTGCCCCGTCGACTGGAAGACGCCACGCGCGTGGCACGTGATCTCGGTGACGCTGCGCTCGGCGCGGCCGACGAGCTTGCGTCCGTACCCCGTGGCGACGATCCGCACGTCGACGCTCGCGTCAGGGCATTCGGCCAGGAGGTCGTCGACGAGCGCCGCCGTCTGTTCCTCGATGCGTGGCAGGCCCCGCTCGAGCCGCCAGGCCGCGATCGCGCCGGTCGGCGTGACCGCAACGACCTTGCACGTGGTGGAGCCGGCGTCGACGCCGATCGCCGCGATGCTCTGAGGGCTCACCCGCGCGCCTCCATCAGCTCGATGAACGCTTCGAGGCGGTTCCCGGCCTGCTCCTCCGAAAACGCCCGACTGTCGCTGTGATCGGCCTCGAGCAGGAAGGCCGGGACCCCAACCTCGTTGGCGAGCCAGTCGCGCTGGGCGATCTGGCCGAGCGAGTACGGCTTGCACGAGCGGTCGGAGTGCAGGATGACGCCGTCGCACTGGAAGTCCTTGGCCATCCTGCGCATCGAGTGGAGCTTGTTGCCGGTCGAGCGGTTGAGGATCGGGTGCAGGTAGACGCGGGCTGCCGACTCGATCGGCCGATCGGGATCCATCATCGGTGCCAGCTCGCCCCAGGCATACGTGTAGTCCGACGCCACGATGCTCACGCCGCGCTGCGCCAGCAGGCCCGACAGCCAGCCCATGCGATACCAGATGGGCAGGTTGTCCCACAGCACGCGCATCCGCTCGTTGGCGACGGCCCCGACGCCCGTCTCGATGCGGCGATCGACCTCGGCGAGCAGCGTCTCGTAGAACCGGATCGTCTCAGGCTCGCCTCGCAGGTCGACGATGGGGCCCATGTTGGTGAAGCCGTCGAAGGCGGTGATTGGCGCGGGGCGGTGCTGCGCGCGGTTGAGCACCTCAAGCCAGAGCTCCGACGCACGTTTGCCCGCGTGGACGACGTCCTTGAGCGTCGGAAACGAGAGGGTCCGTCCGGCGACCTGCTCTGCGACAGGGATCGCCTCTTCCAACTGCTGCTTCACGAAATCGATCTGGTGCGCCTGCGCCTCCTCGAAAAGGAACGGCGTGTCGATGACGATGAGCGGCACCTTGAAGTGGTGGGCGAGGACGCGGTACCAGTAGAGCACCGTCTGGCAGATGTTCGTGCAGCAGAGCAGCAGATCCGGCTTCGGGATCCTGGTAATCGGCGCCTTGCCTGAAATGACCGTGCCGATGTCGGTGCGCGCGTACGAACAGAGGTCGCGCGAGTAGCCGGCGTGTTCGGCTTCGACGCACATGTCGACGGCCTTTCGGCGCGCGCCGCACAGCGCCGCGTGGTTCTCGGGGTAGATGAGCAGGAAGCCGAGGGCCTGGAGGATCTCGACCGGCGCGCCCGAGGTGACCCACGCGACCTTCCTGACCCCCGTGGCGTAGCGCGCCTGCAGGTAGTGCCGCGACATCAGCTCCTTCATCCGGGCGCTGGAAAGGAGTGGCGGTGCAAGCAGCTGTCCCGACGGCTGCCGCATCCGCGCGAGGATCGCGCGCTCGTCCTTGCGGCGCTGTCGCCAGAGCGCCGCCTTGCCTACCAGCCCGTAGCCTACGGCGTACGAGAGCTGCGCCGGGAGGTTCATTGCAGCATCTCCACGAAAGCCTCGATGCGATTGAGCGTCTGCTGCGCGATGGTCGTGGCCGTCTCGAACTCCACGTGCAGCATGGGCAGCCGCTCGGCCGACAGGCGATCGCGCAGCTGCGGAAGGTCGAAGAGTTCGGGCTCGCAGAACTTCACGTCGTAGACCAGCAGGCCCCGTGCGCCAGACTCGCGCATACGCGTGGTGAGATACTCGGCCCGTTCGGCGATAGGGCTTCCGAGCGTCGGGTCGGGGGGACCCGACATGAGCGAATCAGCGAGCCGTGCGTAGGGGTCGGGCCCTCGTGTGCGCTTGTACAGGCGGCGGCTGCCGCACGCCAGGTCGTCGGCAACGACCGCGGCGCCCATCCCGTTGATGGCGTCGAACACGGACATCGGCTCGGGGACGATGCCACCAAGCATCAGCCGCACGGGGCGACGCGCGCCGTCGTGCGCCGGGCGGCCGGCCTCTTCCTGGCGCTCGGGCAGGCGCGCATCGACCAGCGTGATGAACGTCTCGGCCGGCAGGTACTCACGCGAACGCACCAGCGTGTAGCGCTCGCGGTCGGAGAGCGCCGCGGGCGACTGGCGAAGGCACAGCCGTGCCAACCGCTCGTTGGCCGCCTCCTCGGTGTCGATCGCCGCATGCAGCTCGGCGTCACCAGGCTGCCTGCCCGTGACCGCCTGGAGTCGGTCGCCCAGGCGACGGAGCTCGCGCTCGAGGAAGAGACGGTCGGCCTGGCGGCGCCCCCTCGGATGGTAGAGCGTGAGTACGGGCTGCCGGGGCTTGATGAAGTCGAGCAGCACGGAGCCCAGGCCCTGCAACGCGTCGCAGGTGTGCGGTACCAGGATGAGGTCGACGTCCCGCCCGGGCCCATCGAGCAGCAGGGCGGCGCCGTGGCGGACGATGGCGCACGCGTAGGCCTGGAACTGGGCATTGCCCGCGGTGGGATCCTGGCGCGGCGGCGCCCAGATCTCGATCGGTTGCACCCCGTGCGCGCGCAGGAGCGCACGCGGGTAGTGAATCGGCAGGACGCCAGCGATGCGATCGCCGCGCTGCCGGGCGATGGCGATCGCGTCGGTACGGGTGGGGATCTGCATGCGGCCCTCGTGGCCGAGCTGCTATCTTACCGTGGACGTCCCGCCGCGTGACCTGCACGACGGGGTCTCGGGACGCTTCCCGAAACTGCTTGCAAATTCCGGCAAACGATCCGAAACTGCCATCTCTCTTCAAGGAGCACAGCGCTGATGTCCTTGGCTGCCGGTACCCGTCTGGGCCCGTACGAAGTCCTCGAGCCTCTCGGCGCGGGCGGCATGGGCGAGGTGTATCGCGCACGCGACACCAAGCTCGAGCGCGACGTGGCGCTGAAGGTCGTGCCCGACGTCTTTGCGGGCCACGCCGACCGGCTTGCGCGCTTCGAACGCGAGGCGAAGACGCTGGCCGCGCTCAACCATCCCCACATCGCGCACGTCCATGGCCTCGAGGAATCCCCCGCGATCTCCCCGACCGATCGTCGGCCGGACACCCCCAGGCGGCTGGTGCGCGCCATCGTGATGGAGATGGTGGAGGGCCAGACCCTGGCCCAGCGGATCGCGCGCGGGCCGGTCCCGGTCGACGAGGCCCTGCCCATCGCCCGTCAACTCGCCGACGCGCTCGAGTACGCGCACGAGCGCGGCGTCGTGCATCGCGATCTCAAGCCGGCCAACGTCAAGCTGACGCCCGACGGCGTGGTGAAGGTCCTGGACTTCGGCCTCGCCAAGGCGCTGGAGAGCGGGCCGACGAGCACCGAGTCGGCCGACGCGCAGGCAGTCACCTCGCCGGCCATGACGCGTGCGGGCGTCGTACTGGGGACCGCGGCCTACATGAGCCCGGAGCAGGCGCGCGGCAGGACAATCGACAAGCGGGTGGACATCTGGGCGTTCGGGTGTGTGCTGTTCGAGATGCTGACCGCGCACCGCGCGTTCCCGGGCGAGGACATGACCGACACGATCGTCGCGGTCGTGACCGCAGAGCCCGATTGGAACGCGCTGCCGGCCTCGACGCCCGCGCGCGTCCGCGAGCTGCTGGCGCGCTGCCTGGCGAAGGACCCGAAGCAGCGCCTGCACGACATCGCCGATGCGCGCCTGGAGATCGACCAGGCCATGAGGCCCGGTGGCACGTCGACATCGACCGCTGCCATTCACGCGACACCCGTCGCGCCGCACGCGCGGTCGCGCGCGTGGCGGGCTGTGCCGTGGGCACTCGCCGCGATCGCCACGCTCGTGGCGGCGGTCGCCATCTCCGATCCTCGCCGTCGGGCCGAGGCGCCCGTCGGCGTGATGACCTCCTTCTCGGTCGACCTGCCCGATGGCCTGCAGCTGACCGCAACGCCTCCCGCGCTCTCGCCCGATGGGCGCCGGCTGGCATTCTCGGCGCTCGGTGGGAGCGGTATCGCCATCTACACCCGGGATCTCGACAGCTTCGACGTGAGGCAAGTCGCGGGGTCGGAAGGCGGGCTGAGCCCGTTCTTCTCACCCGATGGCCGGTGGCTCGGGTTCCACACGGGCTCCCTCGTCAAGAAGGTGCCGGTGGGCGGTGGGCAGGCGAGCACGCTCGCCCGACTCCCATTCTGGGTCGATGCGGCGACGTGGACGGCCGACGGCCAGATCGTGGTGTCGGGCCTGACGGGGGGCCTGTGGGCGACGCCATCCGAGCCTGGTCGCGACGGGGAACTGGTGGAGGTGACCCGGATCGACCAGACCAGGGGCGAACGCGTCCATCAGCATCCGGTCGCGCTTCCCGATGGCCGCCTGCTCTTCACCATCGTCCGCGACGGCGACAACCTCGTCGGGGTCTACGACCCTGGCGCAAAGCGCGCGTACCCGCTGGGGGCGAGTGGCGAGCCGGTGGCCCACCTCCCCAGCGGCCATCTCGTCTTCCAGCAGGCCGGGCGGTTGGTCGCCGCGCCGTTCGACCTCGCCGGGACGAAACTCTCCCAGTCGGCCACACCGGTCCTGCCGGAGGCCGTTCCCGACCAGGTGGCATTCTCCGGCACCGGACTCGTGGCCTACCTGCACCATCCACAGGGCATGAGGCGGACCCTCGTGCGCGTCGATCGCCGCGGCACGCACGAACGACTCCTGTCCGAGGCGGGCAACTACCGCTGGCCGCGCGTGTCACCGGACGGCCGCCGGCTGGCCGTCGGCACGGGGCGCAACGTCTCCGTGATCGACCTGCAGAACGGAAGCCGGATTCAGTTGCAGGACGAAGGCATCAACACCGAGCCCGTCTGGACACCTGACGGCCGGCGGCTCATCTACAGCTCCTACCGCGGCTCGTCGGCGGACGCCGATCTGTACTGGCAGCCGGCCGATGGCAGTGGGACCTCGGAGCTGCTGAGCAGCCTCCCGTTCGACCAGTGGCCGACGGCGGTCTCGCCGGACGGGCGCGTGCTGGCCTTCTATGGGCAGCCGAAGGGGCAGGCGTACGGGATCTGGACCGTCACGCTCGACCAGGCCCACACAGCCACGCAGGTGGTGTCGTCCACAGGGTTCGTCCGAGGCGCCCGGTTCTCGCCCGATGGCAAGTGGCTCGCGTACTCGTCCGACGAGACAGGCCGCTTCGAAGTGTACGTTCGCCCCTTTCCGAGCCTCGACGCCAAGTGGTCGGTCTCGAGCGAGGGGGGCAACAGCCCGACGTGGTCGCCCGATGGACGCGAACTCTTCTATCGCAGCGGGTCGCGCGTGATGGTGGCCGACGTGATCGCGACCCCGACCTTCTCGGCGCGCCCGCCACGCGTCTTGTCCGAGGGGCCGTTCGACGTGGACATCTCGGGTGACATCGACTACGACGTCACGCCGGACGGCCAGCACTTCGTGATGATGCTGGTCGAGCGGAGCGCGCAGCCGCGGCTGCGCGTGCTCAGCGGGTGGACGCCCACGGTCTCGCGCAGATAGCGCGAGACCGTGTCAGGCACCCTGCGTGCTGGCCCATAGCCGTCGTACCACGGCGAGAAGGACCAACCCGCTCGCGGTGCACACGGCCCCCAGGGTCAGGGCGTAGCCGGTGCGGCCGTAGAGGACGTTGCCCACGGTGAAGAGCGCCGACCAGATCACGGTGCAGCCGGCCGTCCAGCCCAGCATCGCCAGCGGGATGTTGTTGGGCGCCCCCGAATCGCCCGCGGGGAGGCCGGCCGCCTCGCGCACGTGGTTCCAGCCGGGACCGACAGGTCGCACCTTCCGATAGAACTCCACCAGCACGCGCTCGTCGGTGGCGGGCGCGAGGTAGGCCGTGGCCACCCAGCACACGGTGGTCACCGCCACGGTGACGAGCAAGCCGACGTGCGTCCCGACAGGCGAACCGCTCCTGGCGAGCGCGAGCAGGACGACCGACACCAGAAACGAGGAGATCATCGCCACCACTTCGCACCACGCGTTCACACGCCACCAGAACCAGCGCACCAGGTAGAGCAGGCCGGTGCCAGCGCCCACCTGCAGGATGACGTCAAACGCACCCTTGGCCGTGTCGAGCATGAAGACCATGGCCGAGGAGACCAGGAAGAGGCCCACGGTCGTCCACCGTCCCGCGCGCACGTAGTGATGCTCCGTGGCGTCGCGGCGGATGAAGCGCCGGTAGAAGTCGTGGACGAGGTACGAGGCGCCCCAGTTGAGGTGCGTCAGGATGGTCGACGAGTTGGCGGCGATGAGGCCGCCCACCATCAGGCCGACGAACCCCACCGGCAGGAACTTGAGCATGGCCGGGTAGGCGATGTCGTGGCCGATCAGGCTCGGGTCGAGGTGCGGGAAAGCCTCCTGGATGTCGGACAGCTCCGGGTAGACGAGAATGGAGGCCAGCGCCACGAGGATCCAGGGCCAGGGTCGCAGCACGTAGTGGGCGATGTTGAAGAAGAGCACCGCGCCGAGCGAGTCCTTCTCGGAGCGTGAGGCCAGCATGCGCTGGGCGATGTAGCTGCCGCCACCGGGCTCGGCGCCGGGGTACCACACGGCCCACCACTGCACGGCCAGCGGCATGACGAACACGGCCACGGCCAGCTCCCAGTTGCTCGTGAAGTCCGGCAGGATGGCCAGGTAGTCCACCCCGCCCGGCCCGCGCATCGTCGAGAGCTTCTCGACCAGCCCGTGCAGGCCGCCCACCTGCGGCACCTGCAGGGCGAAGTAGGCGGCAGCGATGACGGCGGTCATCTTGATGAAGAACTGGATCATGTCGATGACGAGCACGCCCCAGAGGCCCGAGTGGGCGGCGAAGACGACGTTGAGCAGGCCGACGAAGGTGAGCGTCTGCCAGCGATCGAGGCCGAAGAGCACGCCGGCGATCTTGCAGGCCGCGAGGTTCACCGTGGCCATGATCATGCAGTTGAAGAGCAGGCCCAGGTACACGGCGCGGAACCCGCGGACGACGCTCGCGGCTCTGCCCGAGTAGCGGATCTCGTAGAACTCGAGGTCGGTGAGCACGCCCGAGCGGCGCCAGAGCCTCGCGTAGAAGAAGACGGTGGCGATGCCCGTCAGCACGAACGCCCACCACACCCAGTTGCCGGCGACCCCGTTGCGCCGAACGATGTCGGTGACCAGGTTGGGGGTGTCGCTGCTGAACGTGGTGGCGACCATCGAGAGGCCGCCGAGCCACCACGGCACGGCGCGGCCCGAGGCGAAGAACTCGGAGGTGTTCTTGCCGGCGCGCCGGCCGAAGAACAAGGCCGGCAGGAAGCAGACGAGCAGGCTGGCGGCCACGATGGCCCAGTCGATGGGGTGCAG
>JAFNAJ010000124.1 GCA_017860085.1 Acidobacteriota bacterium
CCCCGTCCGACGAGGAAGTGTCGCGCGTCCGCGAGCGTTACCAGCTGTCGGGCGAGATCATCCTTTACGCGGGCAACATCCGGCCGCACAAGAACCTCGAGCGACTGATCGAGGCGTTCCACCAGCTCCGCTGCGATGGCCTCGAGCACGTGTGCCTGCTCATCATCGGCGACGAGATCTCGAAGTACACCCAGCTGCGGCGCACCGTTCAGCGATTCAAGCTGCACAAGCACGTGCGATTCCTGGGGTTCGTCCCCGACCGGACGCTGGCGGTGCTCTACCGGCTCGCCACCGTCTTCGTCTTCCCGTCGTTGTACGAGGGCTTCGGGCTCCCGCCGCTCGAGGCCATGGCGAGCGGCACGCCCGTCGTCACGTCCAACGTCTCGTCGCTCCCGGAGGTGGTTGGCGACGCCGCCGTGCTCATCGATCCGTACGACACCGCGGCCATCGCGGAGGGCATCCGCCAGGTGTTGACGAATCCTGGCCTGCGGATCGAGCTCTCGCGGAAAGGGCTCGCAAGAGCGCGCGAGTTCTCCTGGGAGCGGTCGGTTCGCCGGGTCCGGGATATCTACGCCGAGGTCGTCCTCGGGTCATGAGCAATCGTGCGAGGTCCTCGGCCCTGCCGGCACGCTGGCGAGTCGCCATCGTCCACGATTGGCTGACCGGCATGCGGGGCGGCGAGAAGGTGCTCGAAGCACTCTGCGAGCTCTTTCCCTACGCGTCGGTCCACACGCTCGTCCACGTCCCGCGATCCGTCTCGCCCGCCATTGAGCGGCACGCCCCCCGGCAGTCGGCCCTGGGGCGGGTGCCCGGAGCGGCGCGGCTGTATCGGCACCTGCTGCCGCTGTTCCCCCTGGCCGTCGAGCAGTTCGACCTCGACGAGGCCGACCTGGTCATCAGCACGAGCCACTGCGCGGCGAAGTCGGCCGTGGCACCTGGACGCGCGCGTCACCTCTGCTACTGCTTCACACCCATGCGGTACGCGTGGGACCAGTTCGACGCCTACTTCGGGTGGGAGCGCCTCGGTCCGCTGACCCTGATGATGCGGCCCGTGCTGGGGGGCCTGGCTCGTTGGGACCGGTCCACGAGCGGGCGCCCAGACCGCTATGTGGCTATTTCCCAATACGTTGCGGCGCGCATCCAGCGATACTATAATCGGCGGTCGGCCGTGATTCCCCCGCCTGTGGATACTGAGTTCTTCGTCCCGACCGGCCGCGAGCCCGACCCCTACGCCCTGGTGGTCTCGGCGCTGGTGCCCTACAAGCGCATCGAGTTGGCCATCGAGGCGTGCCGTCGCCTGGGCGTGCCCCTGAAGATCGCGGGTGATGGGCCTGAACTCTCGCATCTGCAACAGGTTGCAGCTGGAGCGCGCGAGGTGGAGTTCCTGGGCCGGGTCTCCGACGACGGGGTGCGGGAGCTGTACGGGTCCGCCCGAGCGGTGCTCCTGCCGGGCGAGGAGGACTTCGGGCTGGTCCCGGTTGAGGCTCAGGCCTGCGGGCGCCCGGTGGTCGCCCTGGGCCGGGGCGGGGCGCTCGAGACCGTCGTCGACGGGGAGACTGGCGTGCTCGTCGACGAGCCGACGGCCGATGCGCTCATCGAGGGCTTGCGCCGCGCCGATACGATCGCGTGGGACGCCGGCCGGATCCGCAGCCACGCCCTCCGGTTCTCGAAGACTCGATTCATCGAGGCGATGTCGGGAGAGATCGAGGCAATCATGAACGCCCCTGACGGGCATCAGCGATGGTGAAACGCCACAACCGGCTGCTCGTCGCGCTGTTCGTCATCTCCGACGTCCTGTTCGGCATCGCCGCGTTCCTGCTGGCGTACGTGGTGCGGTTCGAGAGCGGGCTGTTCGCCCTGACCAAGGGTCAACCGCCGTTTGAACAGTACCTGCGCGTCGCGCCGTTCATCGGGGCCCTCGTACCCCTCGCCTTCAACGTCCAGGGGATTTACCGACTGCGCCGGGGGCGTACTCGCGTCGACGATTTCTTCGCGGTCACCGTCGGCAGCATCCTGGCCGTCGTGCTGGGCGTGGTGAGCACCCTCTACCTCCAGGCGTACTACCTGCCCGAGGTCTTGAAGGATCGCGGCGTCTTCGAGGTCTCGCAGCTGGTCTGGGGGCTGTTCCTCCTGTTCAACGTCGCGCTCACCTTCGTGTCGCGCGAGGCCGTGCGGCAGGTACTCGAGCGCCGCTGGCGACAGGGTGTCGGGCTGAAGCGCGTGCTGATAGCCGGCGCTGGCGACCTCGGCCGCGCCGTGGCCGACAAACTGCTCGAGCACCGCGAGCTGGGTTTTCAGCTGGTGGGGTTCATTGACGACCGCGCTGCCGGCGACCACATCGGCTACCGGGGGCTCCCGCTGCTCGGTACCCTCGAGGAGGCCGACGAGATCCTCCAGCGCGAGAGCGTGGACCAGCTCTACGTCGCGCTTCCCCTCGACGAGCACGTGAACATGCTGAAGCTGGTCGAGAGCGCCAACCGCGAGATCGTCGACATCAAGGTCGTGCCCGACCTGCTCCAGGTGATCGCACTGAGGGCCCGCCTCGAGGATCTCGACGGTATCCCGATCATCAACATCCACGACGTGCCCCTGCGCGGCTTCAACAGCGTGCTGAAGCGCACGATCGACGTGGTGTTGTCGGGGACTGCACTCATCGCGCTCGCGCTCCCCATGGCGCTCATCGCGCTGCTCATCAGGGCCACGTCGCCGGGCCGCGCCTTGTACCGCCAGGAACGCATGAGCCTCGACGGCAAGGCCTTTCATGTCTGGAAGTTCCGCTCCATGTACGTGGACGCCGAGCAGCAGACCGGTCCGGTCTGGGCCCGCGAGAACGACCCGCGCGTGACGCCGGTCGGCCGTTGGCTCCGTCGCCTGAACATCGATGAGCTGCCCCAGCTCTGGAACGTCCTGGTCGGCGACATGTCGCTCGTCGGCCCGCGCCCCGAGCGGCCGTTCTTCGTCGAGCAGTTCAAGCATCGCATCCCGCAGTACATGTTGCGCCACAAGGTGAAGGCCGGGCTCACGGGGTGGGCGCAGGTCAACGGGTGGCGGGGCAACACGTCCATCGAGAAGCGCATCGAGTACGACCTCTACTACATCGAGAACTGGTCGGTCGGGCTCGACTTCAAGATCATCTGGCTCACGGTCCTTCGAGGCTTCTTCCACAAGCACGCGTACTGATCGCGCGGCCAGGCCTCCGGCCCTCCGCGCAAGGGTGTGTCCATGTCGTCGAGTCGTCCCCGTGTCGTCATCACCGGCGCTGCCGGCTTCATCGGCTCACATCTGTCCGAGACGTTGCTCGATCGCGGCTACACGGTGATCGGCATCGACAACCTGCTGACAGGCGACCTGGCGAACATCGCGCACCTGGTCAACCGCGACTTCCTGTTCATCAAGCACGACGTCACGAACTTCATCTACATCGACGGCCCGGTCGATTACGTGCTGCACTGGGCGAGTCCAGCCAGCCCGATTGACTACCTCGAACTGCCCATCCAGACGCTCAAGGTGGGCGCGCTGGGCACGCACAACACGCTGGGTTTGGCCAAGGCCAAGAACGCGAAGTTCGTCATCGCGTCCACCTCGGAGGTCTACGGCGATCCCCTGGAGCACCCGCAGCAGGAAACCTATTGGGGCAATGTCAACCCCGTGGGCCCACGCGGCGTCTACGACGAAGCCAAGCGCTTTGCCGAGGCCATGACGATGGCCTATCACCGGTATCACGGGGTCGACACGAAGATCGTGCGGATTTTCAACACCTACGGGCCACGGATGCGAGTCCGGGACGGGCGGGCGGTGCCGGCCTTCATCAGCCAGGCGCTGGCCAACGAGGACGTGACGATCTTCGGCTCCGGGCACCAGACGCGGAGCTTCTGCTACATCAGCGACCTGGTGGATGGGATCATCCGGCTCATGCTCTCGAGCGAGAACGACCCGGTGAACATCGGCAACCCGCACGAGATGACGATCGAGGAGATGGCGCGGACCATCATCCGCATGACCGGCTCGTCGAGCCGCGTGGTCTACCGCGCGCTGCCGACGGACGATCCCAAGGTCCGCCAGCCGGACATCACGCGCGCCCGCCACATCCTCGGCTGGGAACCCAGGGTCCAGCTCGAGGAGGGCCTCACCTCGACCATCGCGTACTTCAGAAAGAAGCTGGGAGTGTAGAAGCGCCGATGGTCAGTCCTGCCCGACCAGCCGTCTCGCGTGCGCGATGTAGTGCAGCCCCGAGACGATGGTGATGACGAGCGACGCGTAGATGAACGCGTCCACCACCACCGACCGCCGCCCCAGGTAGTTGAAATACATCGTGACGATCCCGGTCGCGATGTAGGTCGCCGTGGCGATCTTCCCCAACATCGACGGCCTGAACGTGCGCCGTCCCACCGCCAGGTTGACGATGGCCACCGTCGCGACGATGCCGATGTCGCGGCTGATGATGAGCACGGTGAGCCACACCGGCAGCCGGTTCGCCAGGGACTCGAGCGGCAGGGTGAGCACCACGAAGGTCGTCACCAGCAGCAACTTGTCAGCCATCGGGTCGAGCCACGCCCCGAGCGTCGTCTTCTGGCCGGTGAGGCGTGCGATGAGGCCATCGAGCAGGTCCGTCAACCCGGCGATCAGGAAGACGAGCAGCGCACTGCCCAGGTACCCGTAGATGACCAGGATGACGAATGCCGGGATCAAGAGCATCCGCAGGAGTGTGAGCTGATTGGCAGGCGTCAGCGTGGGCATGGCGTGTCAAACACCCGCGTCTTTGGGCGTGCGGACCATCAACCGCTCGAGCCGGGTCACGACCTCGATCGCTTCGCTCCCCGTGACGAGACGGCCTGGCGAGAACGCGCCACCAGCATCCACGACCATCACCCCGGACGCAACCGAGACCGAGGCTGCCGGGTAGGCCAGATGTCCCTGGCCGATGTCGCTGAACGACTGCCGCGCCCCGGCCCAGCCCTTCGCCGCGCCGGGGGTCCGCGCCGCAATCGTCGCCAGCGCCCGGCTCACGACACTCGCCAGCTCGCTCCGCGTCACCGCCTGACCGGGCTGGAAGGTGTGGTTCACGTAGACTTCCATCAGCCCGGCGCGCACGACCGCCAGCACCCAGGGACGAGCCCAGTGCGAGCCGACGTCCGTCACCAGCGGTGCCGTCTCGGCTGATGGGATCTCGACCAGCCGCGGCAGGCGCACGGCGATCAAGGCCGCCAATTCGCCTCGCGTGACCCGTCGCGCCGCGGGGATGGCCCGGTAGGCCTCGGGCAGCGCGTCGAGCGCGGCGCGTTCCTCCAACTTCGTGACGCGGGGGCCGACATCGGCGGCCCCGAGGCGGCCTGCCGTTCGAAGCGCGGCGGCGGCGTCCGTCCAACGCCCCGAGGCTTCGAGGACGTCCGCCTGCACGACGTATCCCAGCGGGTCGTTCGGGTCGAGGCGAACCGCCTCGCGCGCCTGCGCTTCGGCCCCGTCGAGATCGCCGAGACGAATGTCCAACGCGGCCAGCTCGCGGTGCAGGAACACGCTCTCGGGCGACACCGCCAAAGCCCGTTCGTAGGCCTGGCGCGCCTCGACCAGCTTGCCCTCGTTCGCCAGGCGGCGCGCCTGCGACGAGGCCACCTCGACCGCGGACAGTCGGGCCACCTCGAGCCGCTGCCGAATGTCGGCCCTCGAGGGCTCCGCAACCGCGGCCGATTCGAGCGCGCCCACGGCCTCGACCCCGCGGCCGAGCCGGTCGAACGCCTCGGCCTGGCCCAACAGGGCGGGAACGTAGCCTGCCTGCTGTTCGAGCGCCCGCGCAAATCGCTCGGCTGCACGCCGGTCGTCCTTCAGCGCGAGTTCCACGTACCCCAGCGCCGTCTGCGACGGGTAGAAGTCGGGAGCCCGCGTGAGAATCTCGGTGAAGCGCGCGCGCGCGCCCTTCGGGTCGCCGGCCTGCAGCGCCGCCCACGCCTCGGTGTGCCGCTGCGTCGCCGCCGGTGCGCGCGACGCGAGGTCGGGAGGCACCGTCGGCATCTCGAACGCCGGAAAGGCAGGCGCCGGCATCGTCACGGCCGGCCGCTTCGCGGCACACGCGGCGGTGGCCAGCACCGCGACCATCGCGACGAGAATCCTCGCGCTCATGACGTGCCTGCCGTCACCTGCTGGAGTACCCGCCGCGGGAGCTCGATGTCGAGCGACACGACATCGCCGACGTGCCGCCGCTCGAGCACGCGACCAAGGCGGGACAGGCGCGCCATGCGGGCGCGGTCTCGCTCCGACCCGGCATCGAACTCGAGGCGCACGCGTCGCAGCTCGAGGCCGAGCCGCCTGGCCATCGCCTCGCGCAACGTCCCGAGCCCTTCGCCCGTGCGCGCCGACACGACGACACCGGCATCCTCTCCGCGGGACAGGCGGTCGGTGGCCGCGCCATCGAGCAGGTCGGCTTTGTTGTACACGGTGATCACCGGCACGGCACTGGCCCCGATCTCCTCGAGGACAGTTCTCACAGCCCCTGCCTGGCGCTCGCCATCCTCGCTCGAGGCGTCGACCACGTGCAGCAGCAGGTCGGCCTCGACCACCTCCTCGAGGGTGGCATGAAACGCCGCCACCAGCGTGTGCGGCAGGCGGTCGATGAATCCCACCGTGTCGGAGAGCATCACGCGCTGGCCGTCGTGCAGCCGGGCCTCGCGCACCAACGGGTCGAGCGTGACGAACAGCGCGTCCGACGTGACCGCGCGCTCGCGGGTGAGCCGGTTGAAGAGGGTCGTTTTCCCGGCGTTCGTGTAGCCCACCAGCGCCACCGACGGGCTCTCGAGCCGCTGGCGTCGCTCGCGCAGCTGCCCGCGGCGGCGCTCCACCGTGGCCAGCTGCCGCGTGATCGTGGCGATTCGCTGACGGATCTTCCGACGGTCCGTCTCGAGCTTCGTCTCGCCGGGGCCACGCGTGCCGATGCCGGCGCCGAGCCGCGACAGTTCGATGCCGAAGCCGACGAGGCGCGGCAAGAGATACTCGAGCTGGGCCAGCTCGACCTGCAGTTTGCCCTCCCGCGTGCGAGCCCGACGCGCGAAGATGTCGAGAATGAGCTGTGTGCGGTCGATGACGCGGCGTCCCAGGCTGCGCTCGAGGTTGCGCAACTGCGCTGGCGACAGCTCGTTGTCGAAGATGACCAACTCGACGTCGGCCTCGTCGCAGGCGAGCGTGAGCGTCGCCACCTTGCCCGACCCGAGAAACGTGGCCGGGTCGGGTCGCGGCCGCTCTTGCACGCCGCTCAGCACGACCGACGCCCCGGCAGCCTTCGCCAGCCCGGCCAACTCCTCGAGCGAACGCTCGGCGGCCTCTCGCCGCGTCCGGCCTGTGGCCAGGCCAACAAGCGCCGCCCGCTCGCGCGGGGT
>JAFNAJ010000125.1 GCA_017860085.1 Acidobacteriota bacterium
GACTAGCCGGCGCGCGCCCGCCGCCGTTCGTCGCGGGCGTCGTCTTGACGCTCGCCGATGGTTGCCGGTACAAGAGCGCGTGCTCCTGGGGACCGGCCTGCCGTGGTGAACGCTGCCGTCGAGACCTTCCTTCTGGTCCTCGGCGTGGGCTTTCTCGCTGCCAACCTGCGGATCCTGGCCGGTTTGGTGCGCTACCAGCTGGCGCGCCGCTCAGCGGTGCTGACGTGGCCCGGGCGTCGGCCGCAGGCCTACCGTGTCTTCCTGGTGCTCGCCGTCGCCTTGTCCCTCATCATCGTGGCGAAGGTGGTCGTGACGGGGCGACCCGTGATGAGCGCGTTCGGCGAGCTGATGATGTTCGCCTACTACGGGGTCTTGGTGCCCGCCAGCCTGCGCGTCCGGCGCGGATTCTACGAACACGGGCTGTGGATGGAGGGGGGCTACATCCCGTACACGCGCATTGGCGGGCTCGCGTGGCGTGAGGATACCGAGATCATCCTGGTGGTGGTGCCGCGCCGGCGCGCCAGCGTCCGCCGGCTGATCGTGCCGCGGGACCACTACGCCGAGGCGCGCCGCATTCTGCGGGACAAGATTGCCGAGCACGAGATCCACTACTCGGGGGAAACACTGGACCTCGGCGGCCACGACGAGCGCCGGGACGTCTGACCTCGGGACGCGGGGGAACGTCAGAACTCCTGGAACACCGACCGGAGCAGGAATCCGATCGGTCCCGTGCCGTGAGCCATGGGGTCAGCGAGCCAATCGGGCGGTGTCAGCCACACGAACGCGAGGATCAGGACGACCATCACGTCGTACTGCCAGGTCGCGCGTTCGAATGTCCAGTAGAACGAGTGCCAGAAGGCCCGGAACGGCATCGGCAGGTCGCGCTCGGGCTCGAAGCGGACGCGCATGCCGGCACTCGCCTGCAGCGCCCGCCACGTGAAGTAGATGCGTGCGAAGACGGTCGACACCGACAGCACCAGGATCACCCAGAGCACGCCGGCCATCCGGTTGGTGAACGCCCCGATCATGAACAACACGATGCGCTCGGGGCGCTCCATGAAGCCGACCTTGCACTTGTCGACGAGGGACTCGGCGCGGGCACGTGTGTAGCTCGTGAGGATGGCGAACATCATCGCCAGCGCCGTCACCATGACGTAGTCGGTGCGGCCACGCTGCGAATACAGGTAGATGAGCCCGATGAAGAGCGAGATGTCCGAGAACCGGTCCATCACCGAGTCCCAGAACCCGCCGAAGTCCGACGAGAGCTTCAGCGCGGTGGCCACCTTCCCGTCGATGTAGTCGAAGATGTTGGCGAGCGTCATGATGGCGCCCGCAGCCACGAAGTGCCCCAGGGCCAGCGCCCAGGCGGCCGCGATGTTGATCAGCACCCCGACGAGCGTCAGCAGGTTGGGGTGGATGCGAAGCGCAACCGAGACGCTGATGATGAGGCGGAGGGGAAAGCCGACGACCGTGCCGATGAAGCCGGTGAACGTCATGGGTGAGGCCCGGCGCTGGGGCCGGCCTGGCCGGTATAATCGAGCAGATCCGGCCCCGGCCTCGGGCGGCTCAGTCTAGCCGATGCCCATCCGCGATCTCAAGGACCAGATCTCGCGCCTGCCCGAGCAGCCCGGCGTCTACCTCTACGTCAACCGGGCGGGCGAGACGGTGTACGTCGGCAAGGCCCGGTCGCTGCGCGACCGGGTCCGAAGCTACCTGACGGCCCACGGCGCCAGTCCCCGCACCGACGCGCTGCTCGACGAAGCCGACCGGCTCGAGGTGATCGTCACCGATTCGGTGGTCGAGGCGCTGGCGCTCGAGAATCACCTCATCAAGCAGCGGGCGCCGAAGTACAACGTCCTGCTGCGCGACGACAAGAATTACCCGTACCTCAGGCTGACCACGTCGGAGGCCTTCCCGAAGGTGGTGGTCGCCCGCCGCGTCGAGCGCGACGGCGACGTGTACGCGGGACCGTTCTTGCCGGCCGCGTTCGCCCGCCGGACGATGAGCCTGACGCACCGCCTCTTTGGCATTCGCTCGTGCAACGAGGTGATTACCGGGAAGCGCGACCGCCCGTGCCTCGAGTACGACATCAAGCGGTGTCTCGCCCCGTGTGTCGACAGCATCTGCTCGCCCGACGAGTACGCGCGGGCCGTCGACGACACGCGATTGTTCCTGGCCGGTCGCAACGACGAGTTGGTCGACCACCTGCAGGAGCGGATGCGCGAGGCCGCGGAGGCCGAGCGCTTCGAGCAGGCCGCGCAGTTGCGCGACGCGATTCGCACGGTCGAGACGCTGCGCGATCGCCAGCAGAAGATGGCGACGGCTCACCTGGGCGACCGCGACGTGTTCGGCGTGAAGACGGGCGTGGAGGGCGCCAGCGTGCTCGTGTTCCAGGTGCGGACGGGGCGGGTGATCGACCGGGTCGAGCTGGCGACCGAGGTTCGGGCCACCCGCGGCACGGCGGCCGAGGCCGAGGTGCTCCAGGCCGCGGTGCAGCAGCTCTACGAGGACCAGGTGCCCCCACCGGAGGTGCACCTGCCGATGGCGCTCGACGGGGCCGAACCGATCGAGGAGTGGTTGAGCGACCGCGCCGGTCGACGCGTCCGCCTCGTGGTGCCCAAGCGCGGCGACAAGCGGGGGCTGCTCGAGCTGGCCGCCCGCAACGCGGCCCTGGCCTACGACGCGCGCTTCAACGAGACGGGCGCGGCCCATTACGACGCGCTCGACCTCCTGCGTGTCGCCCTCGGATTGCCGACGCTGCCGCGACGCATCGAGTGCTTCGACATCTCCACGATTCAGGGACGCGAGACCGTGGCCTCGCTCGTCGTGTGCGAGGACGGTCGCATGCGCCGCGGGGAGTATCGCAAGTACCGCATTCGGCACTCTGCGTTCGACGCTCGGCGTTCGGCGCTCGACGAACACTTCCTCGACGACTTCGCGGCGATGCGTCAGGTGGTGACGCGTCGCTACCGCAAGGTGCTCGAGGACGGCGGGCCGTTCCCGGATCTCGTGCTGATCGATGGCGGCAAGGGCCAGCTCTCGGCGGCCTACGAAGGCCTGCGCGACCTCGGCCTCGAGAACCTGGTGGCGGTGGGGCTCGCCAAGCGCGAGGAACTGATCGTCACGCGCGACCGCGACGAGCCGCTCGCGCTGCCGACCGAGAGTGCCGCCCTGCACCTGCTGCAGCGCATCCGTGACGAAGCGCACCGCGTCGCGCTCACCTTTCACCGCCGGGCCCGGGCGATGCGGGATCTCCGCTCGGAGCTCGAAGCCATCCGCGGCATCGGGCCACGCCGCCGGAAGGCGCTGCTCGTTCGCTTCGGCAGCGTGGCCGGGGTGCGCCGCGCAACCCGCGAGGAGTTGACCGCGACCGTGGGCGCCCATGCGGCCGACGCCATCCTCGCGCACTTTGTCGCCACCTCCGGCGGCTAGGCCACTCGATCAGCGCGTCCGGGGTGCACGCCGCAGTGCGGCGTGCAGAGTCGCCGCAGATGTGCGACTGTGCGCAGCTGGCGAGGCGGCGATCTTGCTACAATCTCCGCCCGCGTGCCGGGATGTCCAGGCACATTGTCCATCGCGGCTCGTCTTCAAGAAGGCGCTGGCTTTTTTCTTACAGTGGAGCAGCGGGTCGACTCGTCTTCACAAGGGGGCATCATGAGATTGTCCGTGCGAACGGGTTCGAACGAGGGCGGGCCGACGCTCCTCATGGCGTGCGGGCTTGCGTTGGTCCTCGCGACGCAGGCGGGCGCGGCGGGCCAGGAGGACGCGAATGCCGCCACGGGCGCGTCGGCGTCCGACGGCAAGAAGGTGGCGGTGAGCACGGCTGCCGCGAGCACGACCGGCGAACCGCAGGACGCGGCGCCGGCCGCCGAGAGCACGCCGAGCCACTTCAAGTGGGACTGGGACAACACGGTTTCGTACGGAATCGGCTTCCGGTTGCGGAACCAGGACAAGCGCATCATCGGTCTCACCGCCGGGGGCACGGCCTACTCGGTCAACGGCGATGACGGCAACCAGAACTACAACACGGGGATCTTCACGAATGCCGTGAAGATCACGAGCGAGTTCCAGTTCAGCTACAAGAACTTCGGCGGGTTCGTGCGCGGGTTCGCCTTCTACGATTTCGAGAACGCGAACGGCGACCGCGCCCGCACGCCGCTCTCCGACGATGCGAAAGACCGGGTGGGTGGCCGAGCGGAGTTCCGCGACGCCTTCCTGTACTACCGCTTCGGGCTCGCGTCGAGCCCGGCCGAGGTTCGCGTCGGGTGGCAGGTCATCAACTGGGGTGAGAGCACGTTCATCCAGGGCGGCATCAACGCCATCAACCCGGTGGACGTGAGCGTGCTGCGCGTGCCTGGCTCCGAGTTGCGCGACGCGCTGCTTCCGGTGGCTGCGGTGAAGCTGAGCATCAAGCCGACCTCCAACACGTCCCTCGAGGGCTTCTACCAGTTCGCGTGGGAGGAAACGAAGATCGACCCGGTGGGCAGCTACTTCAGCACGACCGACCTCGCCGGAGCGGGCGCGCAGAAGGTCATGCTCGGCTTCGGCTCGGCGCCCGACTACGTCAAGGTCGGCGACGAGTGGGTGGACTACCGCGGGCCCGTTCCGGGCAACCCGGTCGGCGTGGCCGTGCCAAAGCGCGGGGAAGACAACGAGGCGCGCGACGACGGCCAGTGGGGCGCAGCCTTCCGGTTCCTGGCCGACGGGCTCGGCGGGACCGAATTCGGGGCGTACTTCCTCAACTACCACAGCCGCGTGCCGGTCATCATGGCGCAGACCGGGACGCAAGCGGGCCTGCTCGGTGGCAACTACGCCGGGTCTGCACGGTACTTCCTGGAGTACCCGGAGGACATCAAGCTGCTCGGTTTCAGCTTCAACAGCCAGCTGGGGCGTACGGGCATCGCGCTGCAGGGCGAGGTGTCGCATCGCTGGGACCTGCCCCTGCAGATGGACGACGTCGAGCTGCTCTACGCGGCGCTCAGCCCCCTGCGTCTGCTGCCTCCGCTGCCGCCCCTGGCCCCGCTGATCGGTCTGGGTCGACTGCTCGCCGCCAACAACCAGATCGGCGCCTACGGGTTCTCGGAAGAGATCAGCGGCTACAAGCGCTTCGACACGACGCAGGTGCAGGTGACCGGCACCAAGGTCTTCAGCCAGCTGTTCGGCGCCGACCAGGTCACGCTCGTGGGCGAAGTGGGCTGGGGCATGGTGCACGACTTCCCGGACCCGGACGAGCTGCGGCTCGAAGGGCCCGGCACGTACACCAGCGGCAACCCGATCTTCACCCAGGCTCGCGTGCAGCCGGCGACGCAGCTGGCCTCGACGTTCCCGACGGAAAGCGCGTGGGGCTACGTCGTGGCGGGACGGTTCGAGTACAACAACGCGATCGGGGCGGTGAACCTGATCCCCAGGATCTCCTTCGGCCAGGACGTCGACGGGACCTCGCCCGGACCCGGCGGGAACTTCATTGAAGGGCGCAAGGCCCTGACGGTCGGGCTCGCGTTCCAATACCAGTTCAACTGGGAGCTCGACCTGAGCTACACCGACTACTTTGGCGCCGCCATCGATGGCGACTCCGCGGCCGCCACCGCCGGGCGATACAACCCGCTGGGCGATCGCGACTTCTTTGCGGCCACCATCAAATACTCCTTCTGAGGCAGACGTCATGCGCAGCACGCTACGCTTCGTCGCAGTCATCTCCCTGGTTTCGCTGGCTGTTTTCGCAGCCCTTCCCTCGCCCTCGGCTCAAGAGGCCGGTCGCCTCCCTGCCAACCTGACGCCGCTCGGGGGGGAGAAGGCGGGCAACGCCGCGGGCACGATTCCCGCCTGGGACGGCGGACTCACCAAGCCCCCGGCGGGCTACGTTGTCGGCAAGCACTACGTCGATCCGTACGCGGGTGACAAGCCGCTCTTCACCATCACGCAGCAGAACGCCGAGAAGTACGCGGCCCAGTTGTCTGATGGGCACAAGGCGATGCTGAAGACCTACGCGTCGTTCAAGATGAACGTCTACCCGACACGGCGCAGCGCGGCGGTTCCGCAGCGGATCTACGAGGCCACCGCCCGCAACGTTGGCCGCGCCAAGCTCGTGAACGGCGGCAACGGCGTCGAGGGCGCCATCGGGGGGCCGCCGTTTCCGATGCCGAAGAGCGGGGCGGAGGTCATCTGGAATCACCTGCTGCGCTACCGTGGCGACACGGCCGGCCGGTGGGTCATCCAGGCCACGCCGACCCGTGGTGGTCAGTACACGCTGATCCAGTTCGACGAAGAGACGCAGTTCCTCTATTCCCTCCCGGACATGACGCCGGAGAAGCTCGGCAACCGGATTCTCCTCTTCAAGCAGACGGTGACCGCGCCGGCGCGACTGGCCGGTGGCATCCTGCTCGTGCACGAGTCCATGGACCAGGTGAAGAAGCCCCGCGATGCGTGGCTCTACAATCCGGGGCAGCGTCGCGTGCGGCGCGCACCCCAGGTGGCCTATGACAACCCGGGCACGGCGGCCGACAACCTGCGCACGAGCGATCAACTCGACCTGTTCAACGGGGCCCCGGATAAGTACGAGTGGAAGCTCGTGGGGAAGCGCGAGATGTACGTTCCGTACAATGGCTACCGCCTGCAGGATCCCAAGCTGAAGTACCGGGACATCATCACCCCCCTGCACATCAATCCCGACCACTGCCGCTACGAGTTGCACCGTGTCTGGGTGGTCGACGCGACGTTGCGGCCGGGGGAACGGCACATCTACAAGCGGCGCGTGTTCTACGTGGACGAGGACAGCTGGCAGATCCTCGCGATGGACCAGTACGACAACCGCGATCAACTCTGGCGCGTGTCCGAAGGGCACGCGATGAACTTCTACAACGTGCCGACCACCTGGACATCGGCCGAGACCCACACCGACCTGCAGGCGGGTCGGTACCTCGTGATGGGACTGTTCAACGAGGGGCGCGTGCACGATTACGGCCTGAAGCGCGGCGAGGCCGACTTCACGCCGGATGCCCTGCGGCAGGAAGGTGTGCGGTAGGCACAGGAGGCCGAACGTGTTCTCTGGCTCGCTCGTGTCGTGCCGGCTCGTCCCGCGCCTGCTCTGCGGGTTGACGATGGTCGTCCTGGCCGGTCTCGTGGGGGCCGGCCAGGATCGATCGGCTCCCGTCGAGGAGCGGGCCGTCAAAGCGCCGCTGGCGCCTCAATCGCTCCTGCTCGACGTGTCGGTGACCGACGGTTTGATGGTCGCGGTCGGCGAACGCGGCCACGTCCTGGTGTCGCGTGACGGCGGCGCTTCGTGGATCCAGGCG
>JAFNAJ010000126.1 GCA_017860085.1 Acidobacteriota bacterium
CGTGGGGTGGTGGGCAACGTCTACAAGGGCCGGGTGTCGAAGGTGCTGCCCGGCATGCAGTCGGCCTTCATCGACCTCGGGCTGGAGCGCGACGGCTTTCTGTACGTCTCTGACGTCGTCAACACGATCGAGGAGTTCGAGCGCCTCGAGGGCGGCGACGAAGACGAGGAGCCCCCCGAACCGTCTGCGGAGGCTGCCGACCGAGCTCAGACAGGGGAGGCCACCACGGAGGCCTCCAGTGGGCCCGAGGGCGTGAGCCAGGCACGCCAGGACCGCGGCGGCCGGCGACGGCCGCCGGCCGACCGTCCCCCCGATCAGAAGATCGAAGACCTGCTGCGCGAGGGCCAGGACATCGTCGTGCAGGTGTCGAAGGAACCGCTCGGCACCAAGGGCGCGAGGCTGACGTCGCACGTCTCCATTCCCGGGCGATTCCTGGTCTTCATGCCCACCACCGAGCACGTCGGCGTGTCGCGCAAGATCGACTCTCGCGACGAGCGGGCCCGCCTCCGCGGCATCGTCCGCCGGTTCCGCGACGAGCACGGCTTCACCGGCGGCGTCATCGTGCGAACGGCGGCCGCCGGGCGCCCCGAGCCAGACATCGTGGGCGACCTGCTCTTCTTTCTCGAGGTCTGGCAGGAGATCCGCAAGCGGTCCGAGAGCCTGCGTGCGCCCGCGGTGCTCTATCGCGAGCAGAGCCTCGTGTCGAAGCTGCTGCGCGACCTGCTCACCACCGACTACGCCGCCATCCGGATCGACAACGGCGTCGAGCACCGGCGCGCCCTCGAGTTCATCGAGCGCGTCATGCCGGTGATGGCCCCGCGCGTCACGCACTACACCAAGTCGTTCCCCATCTTCGACGAGTACGGGGTCCAGAGCGAAATCGACAAGGCGCTGAGAAGCAAGGTGTGGCTGAAGTCGGGCGGCTACATCGTGATCAACCAGACCGAGGCGCTCGTGGCGATCGACGTGAACACGGGGCGCTACGTGGGAAAGAAGTCGGCCGGGCGGCTCGAGGACACCATCGTCAAGACCAACCTCGAGGCCGCCAAGGAGATCGTGCGGCAGATCCGGCTGCGCGACCTCGGCGGCATCATCGTGCTCGACTTCATCGACATGGAGGAGAAGAAGAATCGCCAGAAGGTCTACCAGGTGGTCGAGCAGGAACTGCGCCGCGATCGGTCACCCTCGAAGGCCATCCAGGTGTCCGACTTCGGCCTCGTCATCGTGACGCGCAAGCGCGTGAAGCAGAGCCTCGAGCGGCTGCTCACCGACCAGTGCCCCTACTGCTCGGGCGCGGGCACGATCAAATCGAGCGCGACGATCTGCTTCGAGATCCTGAACGAGCTCCGCAAGGTGGCGGGTGATCTCGACGGCCAGGGGGTGCTGCTGCGGGTGAACCCCGACATCGCCCAGTCGCTGCAGCGCGAGGAGGTCGAAGTGCTGCGGGACGCCGAGAGCGTGATTGGAAAGAAGATCGTGGTGAAGCCAGACCCGCAGCTTCACCACGAGCAGTTCGACGTGATGGCAATCTAGGGACTTACTTCTTCGTCACGGCCACGTTGCCGCTGAAGCTCGCGAGGCGCACCCACGCCGCGCCGTCGCCGAAGGTCCCCCGCAGGCTGTGGTTCATCCGTTCGTCGCTCTGGCTGGCCACGTTCAGCGGCAGGTCGGACCGGATGCGCCCGCTGAACGAGCTGGCCTCGAGCTCGAAACCCACCTTCCCGTCGAGCGTGAGCATCACCGAGCCCGAGTGCGACTTGAGCTCGTAGCGCCCGCCCTTGACGATCGCGGCGGAGAGTTCGAGGTCGCCACTCACCGACTCGGCCGTGGCGCGCTCGCAGACTCCCCCGAGCAGCCGCACGGCGCCGCTCACGCTGCCGGCCTCGACGCTGCGCGCCTTGAACTCCTTGATCAGGACGTCGCCGCTGACGCTCTTGGCCTGCAGGTCGCCATCGGCCTGGGTGGTCGAGAGCATCACGTCACCCGACACCGACTTGAGCGAGACGCGGGCGCCCAGGTTTGCCGCGGCAATGTCACCGCTCACGGTGGAGAGGTCCACCGGGCCCGTGACACCAGAGATGTTGATGTCGCCCGACACGGCGCGCACGTCGGCGGATGCGGTTGCCGGCAGCGACACGGTGTACTCGACCCAGGTCTTGCTGTGCCGCTCCCACTGGCTGCGATCCTTGGGGACCGTTCGCACCTCGACGCGGCCCGCACTCTCGGTGATCTCGACTCGGGTGGCCTCGAGCAGCGCCTTGGCCGAGGCCTCGTCGCGCGCCCTGGCGCTCTTGACCGCCTCGACGCGGATGTCCGACCCGCCCGAGCCGGCGATCTTGATGTTTCCAGCGATGTTGTTCAGGACGAGTCCCGCGCCGGGCCCGGCCTTGAAGGTGCGCACGATGCGCTCGGTCTGGACGGGGCCTGCCGTTTTCTCCTGTCCCTGCGTTTCGCCAGCCCATGCCGGTGCCGCGGGCGGGGCGGGTGGAGCCGGGGGAGCCGGCGGCGTGGCCTGCACGGAGGCCGACTGGGCGCCTGCGAGCGCCGGGAGCAGGGCCGCCAGAACGATGGTGTGAATGCCGATGGTCCGTGTGCTCATGGTTCTGCCTATGACTTCGTGAGATCTCCGATGATTCGTGCGGCGCCGGCCTCGTCACCCTTCCGCATCTCGTTCATCAGCGCGATGGTGTCCTGGAGCAGGGCGACCTTCCGACGGAATGCGTCGAACAGGCTTTCCTGCGCCACCCGGCTACCCGGCTGCGATCGCAGCGCTGCGCGGCTTTCGTCAATCGCCCCATCGATGAGTTCCAGGTTCTTGCGCAGCGTGGCCACCACCTCGGGATCCAGCGGAACGTCGCTCGCGCTGGCGACCTTCTCGAGCCCTGCGATGGCGTTCTCGTAGTGATCCGCCGCCAGCTGCAGCTCGTTCTCAATGGATTGGACGAGTTGGTCCTGGCCGGCGTTGCCCGCAACGCCAGCCGAGGAAGACGATTGCCGGCCGAGGCCCGCGTACCACGCAACGCCGACGGTGGCAAAGAGCAGCGCCGCGGCCGCGGCGAGCCACGGCCACGAGTACGAGATGCGAGCACCGCCCGCACGGCGGTTCCCGACCTCCGCAAAGCCGGGCTCGGCGTTGAGCCGCGCGGCCACGCGGTGCCAGGCGTCTGGCGGCACGGGCTTGCCGTCGAGCGTAGCTGCCGTTCGTGTGATCCGCCGCAGGTCGGCCACGAGGCGCTGGCACGATTCGCACGAGGCCAGATGCCGCTCCGCCGCGCCGTCGAGTCTGTGTCCCGGCTCCCCCTCGACCAGGGCGGGAACGTGATCAAGGAACTCGTGGCAGGTCATGCCCGCTTCTCCAAGAGGTGCGGACCCGTGACGGCGTCCGTCGCCACCGAGGGCTGCGTCAGGAAGTGCCGAATGCGCAGCCGTGCCTTGTGGACCTGCGACTTCGACGTGCCCTCGGCAATGCCCAGGATCGTCGCGACCTCCCGGTGCTCGAAGCCCTCGACGTCGTGCAGCAGGAAGGCCGCTCGATAGCCCTCGGGGAGGACCGCAATTGCGCGCTCGAGGTCGAGGCGGCTCACGCTCATCTCCGGCACCTGCACTCCAGGCTCGGCCATCCGCACAGGGTCGAGGGTCTCGGTCTTCTGCTCGTCGTGTGCGGCGCGACTCCGCGTCCGATCCACGCAGAGGTTCATCGCGAGCCGATAGATCCAGGTGCCCAGCGCCGAGTCGCCCCTGTAACCGTCGATCTTCCGGAACACTTGCAGGAACACCTCCTGCAAGGCGTCCTCCGCGTCCGAGGCATTGCCCAGCATCCGCCACGCCAGGTTGTAAAGACGACGGGCGTGCAGCCGGTAGAGCTCCTCGTAGGCATCCATGTCGCCCTGCTTCAGCCTCCGGGCCAGCGTGGCGTCGGCGGTGCGTGGCACGTCTGTCATGATTGGACGTAAACCCGGTGGCCGAACGTTGCCCGTGGATGAACGGCGCAGGCACACGCGGCCTGCGGAATGAGACGAGGACGCCCGGGGGTTCGTTCAGGACACTGCGCGGCGGCCGCGGGACCCCGCCCACCGAACGGTGGCGAAGTCGAGGATGCGTCGGCCCCGCACGCGGATCCCCTCGGCCGTCAGGAGACTCCGCTTCATGTCCTCGTAGCCGGCGTAGCCTCCAAGCTCGCCCCCGGCTGCCACGACCCTGTGACAGGGGACGGCAGGGTCGCCGCAGTCGCGCATCAGGTTGCCGACCGCGCGCCAGGCGCGGCGACGTCCCGCGAGCGCCGCCACGTCGCCGTAGGTGGCCACGCGGCCCGGCGGGATGCTCCTGACCACCGCGAAGACCCGCCTCGCGAACGCGGTCGCGCTGGGCCGCCCGCGAGGGCGCGTCACGAGGCTACTGGCCAACCGTGACCCGCACGCGGAACGTGAATCCCCCGAGGTCGGTCTCGCCAAACGCCTTCGAGACGCCGCCCTCGCCCAGCGCATCGGGCACCCACCGGTAGTTGACCTCGACGCCGGTGCCAAGCCACCGCCACAGGGGGACGTCCACGCCGCCGAGCACGTGGTAGCTGGTGAACGACTCGCTCACGGCGTCCCCCGCCTCGGCGAACGGTGACTCTTCTTCGTACTGGACGAATCCGATGCCGCCGCCCGCGTAAGGGATGAAACGCGGGCGCCGCGGCGCCGACGATGCGGGACGCGTTGATGCGGCCTGCGGCGCGGCCGGACGCTGCGGCGGCGCGGCCCCTGCCCGGGGCGGCTCTTTCGTCGGCGCTTTCGGGGGCGTCCTTGCCGGGGGTTTCTGAGGCGTTGCGCGGGCCCGCCGCACGAAGCGGTAGCCGCCGGTCAACTCGAGAGGCGTCACCGTGACGTCGAGCGGAATTCCCAACTCGAAAACCTCGCCCTGGTACTCGTACACACGCTGGCCCGTGTCGGAGAAGCGCGAGAGATCGAACTGGAAGAAGAAGCCCGAGCGATGGGAGACACGGGCGCCGCCACCAAACGCTGAACCGCTCGATGATCCGAGGACCGCGTTGAACGTCTCGCTTGCCGTGAACGAGGTGTAGGCGAACGTGCCGAAGCCCTGGAAGCTGAGGGCCGGCTCTCGCGGTGGCGTGCGGCGCGCCGGCGGTGCCGGCTGGCGAGGCGCCGCTGGCTTGGCCGGTTGCGCCTGCACGTCGCCTCCGTCGTCGCCGTCCGGCACCTCCTGCGCCACGGCTGGTGCCGCAAGCATCGTGAGCGCCGCCACCACGAGGAGATAGCCGCCCAGGACGCTGCCCGTCGATCTCGACTGGCGCCTCATCGGATGATCCCCAGACCGCGAAGCGTTGCCCGCGGGTTGATGAGCCCTTCGCCGTACTCGTCGTCTCGGCCCTCGGGGCCCTTGTCTGTGGCGAACTGCTTGATCGCCGCCTCGACAGCGGACGGGGTCGTGATGCCCTGCGACATCAGGAGCGCGGCCAGGCCGGCGACGTGCGGGGTTGCCATCGACGTCCCCGTGTAGCTGATGTTCACGAAGGTGTCGAAGCGAGGTGGCCCGTACCGCGACGGCGGCAGATCGTACGTCTCGACCGCCGCCGGGTCGTAGGTCTGCTGCCACACGCCGCCGTTCGACGAGACGCGGCGGTTGCCTCCGGGCGCGGCAATCTCGATGTAGGACTGCACGCCCGAATACGGGGCCCGATTGCCATCGGGGCCGACGGCAGCGACCGCCATGGCGCCGGGGATGGGGCCCGCCTGCTCGGCGAGGCGCTCGACGGGGTTGCCGTCCTCGTAGTCGTTTCCGCCTGCGACCGCGATGAACGCGCCCTTCGACACGGCATAGCGCATGGCCGCTCCAACCGCCGGGGCAGACGCTCCTCCATTTCGACCCAGGCTCATGTTGATCACGTCGGCCCCGTTGTCGGCGGCGTAGCGAATGGCCCGGGCCACGACGTCGTCAGTGCCGACGTAGGGCGAGTTGAAGATGTCGTCCCACATCGTGGAGATGCACTTCACCGGCATGATGCGGGCCTTGAAGGCGATGCCGGCCGTGCCGACGCCGTTGTTGGTGAGCTGGCCCGCGGTGCCGGACACATGAGTGCCGTGGCCGTCCATGTCGACCGGATTGGGATCGTCGTAGATGAAATCGTAGGGAGACACGAAGCGCCCGGAGGAGGTGAGATCAGGCGCCGCGGCAAACGGCACGACGATCCGACCCAGCGCGGGGTACGTGAAGCCCCCGTTGGTGAACGATCCTGCGGTGTACGCGTAGCTGGCGTTCTGGAAGGCGACACCCGTGTCGAGCACGGCCACGATGATCGACTCGCGGCCGCCCTCGTTGATGTCCCACGCATCCTCCATCCCGATCAAGCTGAGGTTCCATTGCTGGTCGTAGAGCGGGTCGTTGGGACGGAAGTACGACCGCACCTTGTACGCGGCCTGCGCGTACTCGACGTCGTCGCGCGCGGCCAACATGACGGCGACCGCCTCCGGATCGAGGTCGGGATCGAAGTGCAGCAGGCTGAAGTCGGCGTGGCTCGGCCGCTCGATGCGGATCCGTCCGAGCGCCGCCGAAAGCTCGCGCGTTCGCGAGGTGGTCGACGCGCGCGATCCGCCCATGCCGGCCGCCCGGAACTTCACGATGACCTTGCCCGGCGCGTACGGCAGGGCAGCCGTGCCGCCGCGGGCCTGCACAGTCGCGTCCGGCACGTCGGTGCTCTCGCCGGGCCACTCGATCGTGCCCCTGTCGACGGCCTCGGGGAACTCGTCCATCAGCACGCGGGCAGCCCGCTTCGTCGGCGGGCCCGTCTGTGCTTGTCCAAGCGCCATGCACGAGGCCACCACGAGGGCCACGACACTGGCCACCTGGAGCCCTCGCGGGGAGGACGGAGCGCGATTCGATGACATGGTCTGATTATCGCCGCAAGATGGGCAGATAGCACAGCGCGGCCGTGGCGAGATTGTGCACGGCACAGCCGATGACGTACCAGCGCGGCACGACGCCGGGCAGCCACCCGGGGCCGTGAGCCAGATCGACGAGAGCATGCGCCACGAAGCCGGCCGAGAGCGCCGTCAGCGCGGCCCGGGGATCCCACCAGGAGGCGGTGGCCGCCATGATGACGAAGCCGAGCGCCAAGGCGACATCGAGCGACGTACCGGGAACGCCGGGCTCGAGCGCTGCGCTGCCGAGGTAGGCGGCCGCGACGAAGGCGAGCACTGTCGACGCCACCTGCGCGAGGCGCAGCTCCGCGACGAGGCGATCGGCATCGGCCGTCGGCACGCGCACCGCACGGGCCGACA
>JAFNAJ010000127.1 GCA_017860085.1 Acidobacteriota bacterium
CGGGAACAGTGACCCGCCGCTCGTCGTCAGGTAGGCGACAAGCCACGCGGGCCACGACGACCAGTCGGCCGCCCACACGACAGGCGTGGCCAGCACGATAGCAGCGGCCGCAACGCCAGACGCCTGGGCGAACTGGCGCGGCCCTCGTGAGAGTGCGACCAGGCCCTGGAGCGCGAGCAGGGAGACGGCCACGACCTGCAGGATGTCGACCACGAAGAACGACTGCCATGCTGCAGGCGACACCCACTGCGCGTGGTCGATGTGGGCGGCCGGGAAGCGCAACAGATAGGCGAACGCCAGGAAGAACAGCGCGCGACGCACCCGCTTGAAGACGCGCGGCGACCACGACCGCTGGGCCTCCCAGTGGCGGAGGCTGGTCACGCTGAACGCGACGCCCGACAGCACCAGGAAACTGCAGGACGTCAGGCCACGCAGGAACAGCCATCCATCCCACAGCGCGCCTTGGCGGTACGGCGGCGCGAGCAGGGCGTCGAGGGCATGACCCTGGACCATGAAGAGCACGGCCAGCGCCCGCGCGTAATCGACGAACACCAGTCGGCGCGACGCCGTCGCCGGGCGTGAGACCACGGTGACTGGCTCGGCCACCGCCGCCATGGGATGCCACTCGCGCTCGACGAGCGCCTGCGCCTGGCTCATCGTGGCCTCCGTGGCAGCGCGATCACGCGCTCGATGATGGTGGTCGTCGAGTACCCGTCCTCGATTCGAGCCCGGACGACACGTCCGCCGCGTGCCTCCACCGTGTCTCGGCCCACAATCCGGTCGGCGGCCCAGTCGGCGCCCTTGACGAGCACGTCCGGCTGAATCGCGCGGATCACCCGGTCGGGCGTGTCTTCGTCGAAGATCAGCACGGCATCCACGGACGCCAGGGCAGCCACGAGCTCAGCCCGTTCCTGCTCGGGGATCACGGGTCGTGCGGGTCCCTTGATGGCCCTGACCGACCGGTCGGAGTTGACCGCCACCACGAGGGCGTCACCCTCGGCGCGCGCACGCTCGAGGTAGCGGACGTGGCCGGGGTGCAGGAGGTCGAAGACGCCGTTGGTGAACACGACGCGACGGCCCTGCGCGCGCAGGCCGTCGACCAAGGCCGACGCCTCGTCGAGCGTCAGGATGCGCGATGCGGTCGTGTCGAGCGGTAGTCGCATGCTCTGTGTGTGATCCCCGGGATCCCCGGGGTCCCCTGTCATTCTCCGATGCGGGGCCTGAGCCGGATCCCTCCGCCGAACTCCCAGCGATGGCGCGGCCGGTAGATGCCCACGTCCTTGGTGCGCGACTTCACACGAAAGGTGTAGAGCAGGCGGTGGTAGTCGTACGGGACCCCGTCGCGCTTGTGCACCGCCACGTCCACCTTGTAGGTCCCTTCTGTCAGGTCGAGCCCGTCAATCGCGAACGTCACCTCGCCTGTGCCTTCAAACCGGTCGCCCACCAGCTCGGCGATGCTGGTATTGGTGCCGTAGCAGCAGACGCCGTCCGCGTTGAACAGCCCGATCCCGAAGACGAAATCCTCAACGGGCTCGTGCGCCACCACCTGCATGTGGACGCTCACGCGCTCGCCCGAGTGGAACACGTGCCCTCCCGAGCCATCTTCGCCGACGAATCGGACGCCGACGATCTCCACCTCGCGCGATCCCCAGCGCCCCTCGGTGGCCCGGAACATGTCCGGCGGCGGCTCGTCTTTGGCTCCCGCCTCGAGCGTGGCGCCGGTCTCCCCGCTGGCCGAGGCCTCCACCGAGTCGCGCGCCTTGGCGTCCTCCTGGGCAAGCTGCCGTTCCTCGCGCTGCTCGACCGCGGTGATGTAGGCCCCGACGACCCGACGCGGGTCGCCGTCGGCTCGCGCGCGTCCCGCGTCGAGCCACAGCACCTCGTCGCAGAACCGCTCGACCAGGCCCAGCGAGTGGGTCACCAGCAAGACCGTCTTGCCGCGCCGCCTGAACTCGCCGAACTTGTCGAGGCACTTGTGGGTGAAGGCCTCGTCACCAACCGCCAGCACCTCGTCCACCAGGAGGATGTCAGGGTCGACGTTGATCGCGACCGCGAAGCCCAGGCGCATGTACATGCCCGACGAGTAGGTCTTGACGGGCGCGTCGATGAAGTCCTCGAGCTCGGCGAACTCCACGATCTCGTCGAAGCGACGGGTGATCTCGCGCTTCGACAGGCCGAGCATGATGCCGTTGATGAAGACGTTTTCCCTTCCCGAGATCTCCGGGTGGAAGCCGGCCCCGAGCTCGATCAACGCCGAGATGCGGCCGTCGACGCTCACGGTGCCGCTCGTCGGCTTCGTGATGCCCGCCACCAGCTTGAGCGCCGTGCTCTTGCCCGACCCGTTGCGGCCGATGATGCCGTAGGTCTGGCCCTTCTGAACCTCGAAGGACACGCCGGAAAGCGCCGGGAAGGTCTCGTCCGGCCGCAGGTCGCTCAGCATCGTGCCCGAGAGGATGGCGCTCTTCAGCGTCGAGAACTGCCGTCGCCGCCCGTAGCGGCGATAGATCTTCGTGACGTCCCTGAGCGCGATCGCGGTCGACATGGCGCGGTCTACACTTCCTCGGCGAACGAATCGCGCAGCCGGTCGAACACGAAGTACCCCAGGAAGAACACGACGATCGAGGCGACGCCCAGCGCCACCAGCCACTTCCAGTGCCCGAAGGGCCCCGGGTAGAACAGGATCTCCTGGTACGAGATCGCCAGGTGGGTCACGGGGTTGAGGTTCAGGAAGCGACGCCCGGCGCCCGGCGCCAGCGTCATCGGGTAGATGATCGGAGTGGCAAAGAACCAGAACGTCAGCAGGTTCGACAGGATGTCCTTCACGTCGCGGAAGTGCACGGTGAGCGCCGACAGCAGCAGCGCCAGCCCCGTCGTCAGCACCAACTGCACGATCACGATCACCGGGAACCACACCAGCTCGCCGGCCTGCAGCGGCGCCGCATAGTAGATCAGGAACGCCGCGAGGATCGGCAGGCCGAAGAAGAAGTGCACCATGTTCGCCAGCACGCTGACGATGGGGAGGACCTCGGCCGGGAACAGCACCTTCTTGATCAGGTTGCCGTTGTTGATCAGCACGACCGACGACTCCGAGAGCGACGCCGAGAACCACGACCACGGCAGGATGCCGCAGAAGAGGAACAACCCGTACGGCTCCATCTCCTTCGGGTGCGTGCCTGGCAGCACCACGGTGAAGACGAACGAGTAGATGAGCAGCAGGAGCAGCGGGTTGACGAACGACCAGAAGAAGCCGAGCACCGACCCGCGGTAGCGGGCCTTCAGCTCGCGCGCCACGAGGCTCTGAATCAAGCCGCGGTAGCGGACCAGCTGGCGGAGGCTACGCACCATCGACGTGGAGGGCGACGACCGTGATGTTGTCCGGACCGCCGTTGTCGTTTGCCAGGTCGACGAGGTGCTCGCAGAGCGCCGTCGGATCGTTGGCCGCCGCGACGGCCGCCGCGATGCGATCCTCTCGCACGACAGCCGTCAGCCCGTCCGAACACAGCAGGACCCAGTCGCCCGAGGCGAGCGGCAGGGGAAACACGTCGATCTCGGCGGGCTCGGTGCCCGACAGCGCGCGCATCACGATGTTGCGCCACGGATGCGCGCTGGCCGTCTGCTCGTCCATCAGGCCGGCCCGCACCTGCGCCTCCACCCACGAATGGTCGGTCGTCACGCGACGCAGGGTGCCCGCGCGCCAGAGGTAGATGCGGCTGTCGCCGACGTGCGCGACCACGGGGTCGCCGTCGGCGGGCACGAGCAGCGCCGAGGTCGTCGTGGCCATGCCGCGGCGCTCGACGTCGACCAGCGACTCCTGCCCGATGCGCCGGTTGGCTTCGCTGAGTGCGGCCTTCAAGCGACTTCCTGCCATGCCCAGCGCCGGGTCGTAGGGCCACGGGCCCTGGTCCGAATCGTCGGCGCTGGCCGCCACGTGCTCGGCGACCGTGTCAGCCGCCAGGCGCGACGCGACCTCCCCCGCCGCGTGGCCTCCCATGCCGTCGGCCACGAGGTAGAGCCCGAGATCGGGCCTGACGCAGAACGAGTCCTCATTCACCGGGCGCCGCGCACCAGTATGCGAGGCGGCGCCCCAGCCGATGCGCATGCGTTGTCTCTCACGCGGCGCCAGCGCCGCTGGCCGTCGTGCCGGCGGTGGCCACCCTCACCCACGCATCCGGGTTCTCGACGCGACTTGCAGACGGGTGAGCGACCTCATCAGCGCGATGCGCACCCGCTCGAAGTCCTCGGGCTTCATCTGCGGCTTCTTGAGCTCGGCCTCGGCCCTCTGCTTCGCCGCCTCGGCGCGGGCCACGTCGATCTCGTCGGCGCGCTCCGCGCTGCGGCACAGCACGGTGACGCGGTCTGGCAGCACCTCTGCCAGCCCCGTGTGAATCGCGACGAAGGTCTTGTCCGGACCGCGGCGATACCAGAGCTGTCCCACGCCGAGCACCGCCAGCAGCGGCGTGTGTCCTGGCAGCACGCCGAAGTAGCCCTTCACGCCGGGCAGCTGGATCTCGTCCACCTGCTCGTGCGCCACCGCGTGGTCGGGCGTAACGAGCTCGAGCGTGAGATGCGTCGGGAGTGCGGGCAGCGCCATGGGTTACGAGCTCCTCAGCTTCTTGCCCTTCTCGACCGCTTCCTCGATGCCGCCCACCATGAAGAACGCCTGCTCGGGCAAGTCGTCGTGCTTGCCCTCGAGGATCTCCTTGAAGCCGCGGATGGTGTCGGCGATGGGCACGTACTTGCCCGGCGTGCCGGTGAACTGCTCGCCCACGAAGAACGGCTGCGAGAGGAACCGCTGCAGCCGGCGGGCCCGGGCCACCGTGAGCTTGTCGTCCTCCGACAACTCATCGATGCCGAGGATCGCGATGATGTCCTGCAGGTCCTTGTACCGCTGCAGCACCTGCTTCACGGCACGCGCGGTCTGGTAGTGATCGTCGCCGATGACCCGCGGGTCGAGGATGCGCGACGTGGACGCCAGCGGATCGACGGCCGGGTAGATGCCCAGCTCGACGATGGCGCGCGAGAGGTTGGTGGTGGCGTCGAGGTGCGAGAACGCCGTGGCCGGGGCCGGGTCGGTGTAGTCGTCGGCCGGCACGTAGATGGCCTGCACCGAGGTGATCGACCCCTTTTTCGTCGACGTGATGCGCTCCTGCAGCTCGCCCATCTCGGTGAGCAGCGTCGGCTGGTAGCCCACGGCCGACGGCATGCGCCCGAGCAGCGCCGAGACCTCGGAGCCCGCCTGCGTGAAGCGGAAGATGTTGTCGATGAAGAGGAGCACGTCCTTCCCCTCGGCGTCGCGGAAGTACTCCGCCACGGTCAGGGCGGACAGCGCGACGCGGAGGCGCGCGCCTGGCGGCTCGGTCATCTGGCCGTACACGAGCGCGGCCCGCGACTTCTCGTAGTCGTCGGGTACGACGACCCCGCTCTCCTGCATCTCGAGCCAGAGATCGTTGCCCTCGCGGGTGCGTTCGCCCACGCCACCGAACACGGACACGCCACCGTGCTTCAAGGCGATGTTGTGGATGAGCTCCATGATGATGACCGTCTTGCCGACGCCAGCACCCCCGAAGAGGCCAATCTTGCCGCCGCGCAGGTAGGGCTCGAGCAGGTCGATGACCTTGATGCCGGTCTCGAGCATCTGCTGCTCGGTCGACTGATCCTGGAGCGTGGGAGCCGGGCGGTGGATCGGCCAGCGCTCCTTGGCCTCGACCGGACGGTCGGGGAAGTCGACGGGCTCGCCGAGCACGTTGAGGACCCGCCCGAGCGTGTGCGGCCCCACGGGCATGGTGATGCCCTCGCCGCTGTCGATGACCTTCATGCCCCGCTGCAGGCCGTCGGTCGGCTTCATCGCGATCGCCCGCACCCGGTTCTCCCCCAGGTGCTGCTGGACCTCGACCACGATATTCACCGGCTGGCCCCCGACTTCGCCCATGATGTGCAGGGCGTTGTAGATCTCGGGCAGGTGACCCTGCTCGAACTCCACGTCCACGACGGGGCCAATGACCGAGACGACCCGGCCGACCTTCTCGACTGCGACTGCTTGCGCCATCTCACCCTTCCTCAGCCGATCTGCAAAGACCCTGATCGGTTCTTGGTGCTTGGTTCTTCGTTCTTGGTCCGTTCAGGGTTCTTGGTTCGCGGTTCGTTCTTGGTGCCTGGTTCGGGAAGGAACCGGGAACCGACCAGGAACGACGGACCTCGAACGGACCAAGAACCAACCACCAAGAACCAAGAACCGTTTCATATCGCCCCAGCCCCCGACACGACCTCGATGATCTCGCGCGTGATGCTCGCCTGCCGCACCTTGTTCATGTAGAGCGTCAGGCTGTCGATCATGTCGCCGGCGTTCTTCGTGGCCGAGTCCATCGCCGTCATCCGCGCGGCGTGCTCGGCGGCCGCCGACTCGAGCAGCGCCTGCCAGATTTCGATCTCCACGTACCTGGGCAGCACGAAGTCGAAGATTTCCTGCGGCTCCGGTTCGTACAGATACTCGACGGGCAGCGCCTGCGGATCCGGCGGCGGGAGCCGCTTGATCGGCAGCAGCTGCTGCACGACCACGCGCTGCTGCAGGATCGACTTGAACTCGTTGAAGAGCAGGTCGACGCGATCGACGGCACCGCTCGTGAAGTCGTCCATCGCCAGGGCCGCGATCTTCCGCGACTCGGCCTCGTCGAGCCGCTGGAACACGTTGACGCGCTCGAACCGGATGTCGACGCCCCGACGTCGGAAGAAATCCCGGCTCTTGCGCCCGACCACCCCGAGCGACACCGGGCGGTGATCCCGCTCGGTCAGGTAGCGCAGGGCCTCCTTCATGATGTTCGTGTTGAACGCCCCGCACAGGCCCTTGTCGGCCGCCACGACGATGAGCAATGACCTCGACGCTGGACCTTCGGGGCGCTCCGCGAGCAGCGGGTGAGCCGACTGGTCCACGCGCGAGGCCAGGCTCGACAGGACGTCCATCGTGAACCTGGCAAACGGCCGCGCCCCCAGCACGCGGTCCTGGGCCCGTCGCAGGCGCGAACTCGCCACCATCTTCATCGCCTTCGTGATCTGCTGGGTCGACTTGACCGAGCGGATCCGGCGGCGCAGGTCAATCAGGGACGGCATGCTCCTCTACCCTTCGCGACTCACGCGGCGGCGTTCTTGCGGGTCTGGGCGAACTCGGCGCTGAATTCCTTCAGCGTCGTGTGCAGCTGCTCCCGGAGCCCTTCGTCGATGGCGCGCTTTTCGGCCAGCGTCTTCAGCAGGCCCGGCCG
>JAFNAJ010000128.1 GCA_017860085.1 Acidobacteriota bacterium
GGCTCGACGAGCGCGGTCGCCCACGCCGTGGCCCGGCGCACGATGTCATCGTAGAGACGCGCGCGCGCCGCCGCGCTCAGCAGTTTCGAGTCCTTCAGGCCCCGCACGGGTCGCCCGGGATCGAGCACGACGGCCGCGGCCAGCACGGGCCCCGCGAGGCAGCCGCGCCCCACTTCGTCGACGCCGGCGACGAGGCAGAACCCCCAGCGCCGCACGGCGTTCTCGATGGCCCGCGTCGCGCGAGGCCGAGCCATCCGACGCCTACGCCGTGGTGGGCGTCTTCTTCCGCTCACGCATCCGGGCGGCCTTGCCCCGCAGGTCGCGCAGGTAGTAGAGCTTGGCCCGCCGGACCCGCGCGGCCCGCAGCACTTCGATCTTGTCGATGATCGGCGAGTGCAGCGGGAAGATGCGCTCGACACCCTGCCCGAACGAGACCTTGCGCACGGTGAACGACGCCCTGGCGCCGCCGCCGCGCAGGCCGATGACGACCCCCTCGAAGACCTGGATGCGTTCCTTGTCGCCTTCGCGAACCTTCACGTGCACGCGGACCGTCTCACCCGGCTTCATCGGGGGCTTCTCGGTCAGCTGCTGCCGCTCGACCACCTCAATCGCCTTCATCGCCGTGCTCCTTCTCGCGCTGGGTTACCAGCTCGCTCAAGATCTCCTGCTCTTCATCGTCCAGCGTCGCCCCGGCCAGAAGATCGGGCCGACGCACCAGCGTGCGTGCCAGCGCCTCCCGCTTGCGCCATCGCCGAATGTCGGCGTGATGGCCCGACAGCAGCACGGCCGGCACCGCCTCGCCGCAGAACTCCGCCGGACGCGTGTAGTGCGGGCAGTCCAGGACGCCCCGCACGAACGAATCCTGCTCCACCGACTGCTCGTCGCCCACCGTGCCGGGCACGAGCCTGGCCACAGCGTCGAGGATCACGAGGGCGGGCAGCTCGCCGCCGCTCAGCACGTAGTCGCCGATCGACACCTCGTCGGTCGCCAGCAGCGTGCGCACCCGATCATCGATCCCCTCGTAGCGGCCGCACAACACCACGACGTGGTCGAGCCGGCTCATCTGCCGGGCCACCTCGTGGCTGAAGACCCGACCCTGCGGCGTCGGCAGGACCACGACCGACGGCTGCCCTCGCTCGGCCCGGATGTGCTCGACGGCCCGGAAGAACGGCTCGGGCTTCATCACCATCCCCGGGCCGCCCCCAAACGGCGCGTCGTCGACCACCCGGTGCCGGTCGGTGGTGAAGTCGCGCAGATCGTGCACCCTGACGTCGATGATCCCACGGTCGATCGCCCGGCCCACTACGCCTTCCGCGAGCGCGGCTTCCACCATCCGCGGGAAGATCGTCACGACGTCGAACCTCACGCGGCGTCCTTCCTTCCGCAACCCTGCCCGCCGCCCGCCTCACGCCCTCCCGTTCACGCGTTCAGCTCGAGCAGCCCGTCGGGCGGCTCCACGACGATGCACTTCGCGGCCGGGTCAATCCGGACACAGATGTCGGCGGCCAGCGGGATCAAGTACTCCCGGCCGTCGCCCTGCACCACCAGCAGCGAGGTTCCCCCGCCGCCCGCCACCCGGACCACCACGCCCACGGCCCGACCGCCGACGGTTTCGACCCGGCAATCCACCAGTTCGTGGTGGAAGAACACGCCCTCGGGTCGTCCACCTGGCACGTCGGGCTCGGCCCTCAGCTCGCCGCGCCCCAGTGCCTCGGCGTCCTCGATCGAGCCGACCCCCTCGAACCCGATGATCGGGCGCCCGCGGTGAAATCGCACCGACTGGACGCGCAGCGTCACCGGCTCACCGTGCGGTCGCGCGTGCAGCAGGCCGCCAACCGCAAACCGCTCGTCCGGGAAGTCGGTTTCGGGATTCACCACGACTTCCCCGCGCAGACCGTGCGGGCGGGCGATGGTGCCCACGACGACCATCGCGTCCCACGTCAGTGCCATCAGTCGTGGTTGCCCGCCTCGCGAAACTCCACCTGCGCCCGCCGTCCCTGCCGCTCGGCCGCGAGCGACACGAGCGTGCGGATGGCCTGCGCCGTCCGCCCCTGACGCCCAATCACGCGGCCGAGATCGCCCGGCGCCATGTAGAGTTCGAGGAGCGTGAACCCGCGATGCTCCGACTCGGCGACGTCGACCTGGTCCGGGTGATCGGCCAGCGCCCGCGCCACGATCGCGACCATGTTGCCGATGTCGTTCACGACGCCGTCGACTCGGCGGCCACGGCCGCCGCCTCGAGCTTGTGCCGCGCCACCAGGGTGCGTACCGTCGCCGACGGCCGCGCGCCCGCCTTGAGCCAATGCGTCAGGCGATCCCGATCGATCTTCACCGTTTCGGGCTTGGTCCGCGGGTTGTAGTACCCGAGCGCCTCGACGAACCTGCCGTCCCGCGACGACGCCGACTCGGTGACGACGACCCGGAACAACGGGTTCTTCTTGGCGCCGACTCTGCGCATCCGAATTGCCAGCATTCCTGCTCCTTGCTCACATCGGGCGCGTGCGTGCGCCCCTCTCGTGGTTGCCGACGCGCTCGCGCGCTCCTCTGCTCACCCCTGCATCATGGACCTGAGCGCGGCCATGCGCTTGCGCATGCCGCCGCGTCCGCCCTGGCCGCTCGACATCCCGCCGACGACCTTCAGCATCTTCCGCATCTGCACGAACTGCTTCAGCAGCCGATTGACTTCCTCCACGCTGGTCCCGCTGCCGCGCGCGATACGCTTGCGACGGCTCCCGTTGATCACGTGGTGACTGCGCCGCTCGTGAGGCGTCATCGAGTTGATGATCGCCTCGATGCGATGCACCTGCTTCTCGTCGATCCCGTCGGGCGCCGCTTCCTTCAGGTTGGGCATGCCTGGGATCATCCCCAGCAGGTGCTCGAGGGGCCCCATGCGACGCAGCGTCCGCAACTGGTCTCGAAAATCCTCGAGCGTGAACTGGTCGCGGCGGATCTTTTCCTCGAGCTGCTTGGCCTGGTCCTTGTCGATCGCCTGCTCGGCCTTCTCGATGAGCGACAGCACGTCGCCCATCCCCAGAACGCGCGACACGACACGGTCGGGATGAAACGGCTCGAGATCCTGCAGCCGCTCGCCGCTGCCCACGAAGGCGATCGGCACGCCGACGACCGAGACGACCGAGAGCGCGGCACCACCCCGGGCATCGCCATCGAGCTTGCTGAGCACCACGCCGGTGACGCCGACGCGGCGGTTGAATTCGCCAGCGCTCTTGATGGCGTCCTGCCCGGTCATGGCGTCGGCGACGTACAGCAGGTCCACGGGCGACACGGCGCGCTTGATCGCCACGAGCTCGTCCATCAGCTCGTCATCGATGTGCAGGCGGCCCGCGGTGTCGACGATGACGACGTCGAAGCCCCGCAGCCGCGCATCGGCGACGGCGCCCGCGGCACGCGCCACCGGATCCAGATTGCCGGCCGGGTCGTACACGGCGGCCCCGGACTGACGGCCGACGATCCCGAGCTGTTCGATGGCCGCGGGACGACGCACGTCGGTGGAGACGAGCACGGGATGACGGCCCTGCCGCTTGAGCCACACGGCCAGCTTGCCGGAGGTCGTCGTCTTGCCCGACCCCTGCAACCCCAGCAGGAGGATGACGCGTGGCGTCACCGACGACGGAGGCAACCCGCCCGGAATCTCGCCGAACAGGGCCAGCATCTCGTCGCGGACGATGCGGACCACCTGCTGGCCGGGTGTGAGGCTCCTGAGGACCTCCTGGTCGACGGCCCGATCGCGGACACGGTCGACGAAGGCCTTGACGACCTTGAAGTTGACGTCAGCCTCGAGCAGCGCCATGCGGATCTCGCGCAGGGCGCTCTCGACCGACTGCTCGGTCAGGCGGACCTCTCCTCGAAGGCCGCGAAACACGTCCTGGAGGCGGGCACTGAGCGAGTCGAACATGATGGGACTGGAGGCGGCTGGTCACGGACCGCCGCCGGGTGAGACAGGCCGGTCACACCCTGGCCGGCCGTACACACGTCGCGGTAATCCGCTCACGCGCAAACGCTTATCGTAGCCCACCCTCTCTGGGGTGTCAACGAAACTGGCCGCTGGACGGGCCTCCCGTGGGCGGATAAGGATCACACCGACCGCAGCCGGTGGCCCAGCTTCTCCTTCTTCGTCCGGAGGTAGCGACGGGTGTGTTCCGACACGGCCACCTCGAGGGGCACCGACTTGACCACGGAGAGGCCGTAGCCTTCCAGCCCGATGAACTTCCTGGGGTTGTTGGTCAGCAGCCGCATCGAGCGGACCCCGATGGCCCGCAGGATCTGCGCCCCGATCCCGTAGTCGCGCTGGTCGGCCTGGAAACCCAGCCGCTCGTTGGCCTCCACCGTGTCGAGGCCCTGGTCCTGCAGTTCGTAGGCCCTCAGCTTGTTGGCGAGGCCGATGCCGCGCCCCTCCTGGTTGAGGTACAAGAGGACGCCCCGGCCCTCGGTGGCGATCCGCTGCATGGCCTTGTGCAGCTGCAGGCCGCAGTCGCACCGGGCCGAGTGGAACACGTCGCCCGTCAGGCACCGCGAGTGCACCCGGACCATCACGTCGTGGCCGTCGCCGATCTCGCCCCGCACGAGGGCCACGTGCGCCTCGCCGTTCACGATGCTCTCGAAACCGTGGATCACGAACTCGCCGAACTCCGTCGGGAGCTTCGCCGTGGCGACGCGCTGCACGAGGCTCTCGGTCTGCATCCGGTACCGGATGAGATCCGCAATCGTGATCATCAGCAGCCGGTGCTTGCGGGCCACCTTCGAGAGCTGCGGCACCCGCGCCATGGTGCCGTCCTTGTTCATGATTTCGCAGATCACGCCCGCCGGGTACAGCCCCGCGGCGCGCGCCAGGTCGACCGCGGCCTCGGTCTGGCCCGCGCGCACGAGCACGCCGCCCTCGCGCGCCCGCAGCGGGAACGTATGTCCGGGCCTCGCCAGGTCGGACGGTCGCGTCGCCGGATCGATGGCCGCCAGCACGGTCGTGGCGCGGTCGGCGGCCGAAATGCCCGTGCTCGTCCGCCCCTTGGCCTCGATCGAGACGCAGAACGCGGTGCCAAACCGCGCCGTGTTCTGGTTGACCATCAGGGGGATCTCGAGCGCGTCGAGACGCTCGCCGGTCATCGCGACGCACACGAGGCCGCGGCCGTGCGTCACCATGAAATTGACGGCCTCCGGCGTGACCTTCTCGGCGGCAATCGTCAGATCGCCCTCGTTCTCCCGGTCCTCATCGTCAACGACGATGACGATGTCGCCGCGGCGGAACGCCTCGACGGCTTCCTCGACCGGGGCGAACGGCGATCGCCGGCGCGAGCCCGTCGCTGCGGCACGCCGCCGACTCATTGCCCGCTCCCGGGCGCAGAGGAACCGGCCTCGGCCCTCGCCCAGCCCGCCAACTCGGCCACCCGAACCACGTACTTCCCGAGCATGTCGCACTCGATGTTGACGCGGTCGCCCACGCGAGCGCCCTGCAGGTTGGTGTGCGTCATCGTGTGGGGGATGATCTGGACATCGAACTCCGTCGGGCGCAGCGCCGCCACGGTGAGGCTGATTCCGTCGACGGCCACCGAGCCCTTGGGGATGAAGAACGGCGCGAGCCCGGCCGGGTAGCCGATGACGATCCGCCAGAATTCCCCTTCCTCCACCATCGCCGTGAGGATGCCCGTGCCGTCCACGTGTCCCTGGACGAAGTGGCCGCCCATGCGACTGTCGGGTCTCAGCGGGCGCTCGAGGTTCACCAGGGCGCCGGGCCGCAGGTCGCCGAGCGTCGTCACACGGAGCGTCTCCGGGGAGATCTCCACCGCCACGCTCGACGCGTCGCTGTCGACCACGGTGAGGCACACGCCGTTGGTCGCGAGGCTGTCGCCCAGGCGCAGGTCTGACGCCAGCGGCGTCTCGAGTCGCATGCGGACGCCGCCGGGCATGTCGTCGATGGCGCGCACGCGCCCAAGGGATTCAATGAGTCCTGTGAACATGGCCTTCAATGAGGACGTCGGGCCCCACGGGCCCGGCCCGCAGGTCCTCGAGCAAGGGAATCGAGAAGTCGCTCGGCATGGTCCAGGGCACGCCCTCCGCACCGAGCACGTGGGGCGTGACATAGACCTGCACGTGGTCGACCACGCCGGCCGCCCAGCAGGCGCGATGAAGGGTGGGCCCGCCCTCGAGGATCACCCACCGCACCTCTCGGCGCCCCAACTCGGCGAGTGCGGCCGAGACGTCGTGCCGGCCGACGCGCACCAGTTCGGCCCCGACTGATTCCAGCGCTCCGGCCCTCTCGGGGTGCTCCCTCGTGGCCTCGTCGGTCGTCATGACGAGCACGGGGCCTTCGTCTCTCGTCGCCCAGATGCGCGCACGCGGCGACGTGCGGAGTCGTGTATCGAAGATCACACGCGTGAGCGGCCGGGTCCTCGAGACTCCGCGGGCGGTGAGCAGCGGGTCGTCGGCAAGGACCGTCTGACTCCCGACACCGATGGCGTCGACTTCGAACCGCTGCCAGTGCACGTGCTCGTTGGCGGCGGCGCTGGTGAGCGGGGTGCGGCGTCCCGCCGCTTCCGCGACACGCCCGTCGAGGCTCGTCGCCACCTTGAGCGTCACGAAGGGCCGTCTCTTGGTCACCGCGGTCACGAATGGCGCATTGAGGCGCGCCGCCTCGCGCTCGCCCACGCCGACGGTCACCTCGACGTGACGCGCTCGCAAATAGGCGAGGCCTCGTCCGGCCACGACAGGGTTGGGATCCTGCATCGCGGCCACCACCCGTCGAATGCCGGCTGCCGCCACAGCCTCCGCGCACGGCCCCGTGCGCCCCTGGTGCGCACACGGCTCGAGCGTGCAGTAGAGGGTGGCCCCACGCGCGCGATCGCCGGCTTCTCGCAGCGCGAGGACTTCCGCGTGCGCGTCGCCGGCCCGTTCGTGATGCCCGCGACCCACCACCTCCCCGTCGGGCGAGACGATGACGCAGCCGACCATGGGATTGGGGCTGGTCCGCCCTCGCCCGCGGGCCGCCAGGTCCAGCGCGAGCCGCATCAACGCCTCGTCAGGGGCTACCACTTCACCTCGAACAGCGCGTCGACGTAGTCGCGCGCCGAGAACGGGACGAGGTCGTCGATGCTCTCGCCGGTGCCGACGTACCGGATGGGGATCCCCAGATCGTGCGCAATGGCGACGGCGACGCCGCCCTTGGCGGTGCCGTCGAGCTTGGTCAGGATGATGCCGTTGACCCCGGCCGACGCCATGAACTCCCGCGCCTGGATGACGCC
>JAFNAJ010000129.1 GCA_017860085.1 Acidobacteriota bacterium
GGGCCGCCACGGCGCGGGCAAACGCCTCGACGTCGAGCGCCCGCATCGCCAGGCGATGGTCGGCCTTCACACCCGTCGAGGTGGGCGTGCTCTCCACCATCCACAGCCGGTTCATGCCAGTCTGCCCATGGGTGAGCCGCCGCTTGCTCATGAAGTCGTGAGCCCAGCGGAGGTGGCCGTGACCCGTCACGAGGAAGTCGGCATCGAGCGACAGCACGACCTCGGCGTGATCGAACTGGTACCGCGGCTCGACGTACTCGCCGAAGGCCTGCCGGGCACCGGCCCGTGCCGCGTCGCGCGACACCGGCTCCCACTGCACCCACCTGGCCTCGGGCAGCGGGGCGAGCCACTGCTCCATCTGGTCGGCCAGCGTCGGCGAGATCACCGTGTCGGTGAGGACCCGCAGGCCCGCGCCCTTGAGCGCGCGCTGCGCGTTCATGGCCCCCTGCACCGCGGCGAGGAAGTCGGTCCACGGCACGATGTCGCCGAGGTGCTTGACGGCCTGTGATCGGTCGGGGTCGTAGAGCGTCAGGATGGCAGCCTGGGCGAAGACGTCGGATCCGCCCCGGGTGGCCGGGTGCTCGGGATTCGGCTCAATCTTGGTCGGGCGCCCCATGTGGCTCTCGACCAGCATGGGCATCGCCTCACCGGCAAACGGCATCGCGGTCGCGAAGAACAGCGGGCGGCCGGGAACGATCTCCTCCGGCGCACGCACGTACGGCACGATCTGCTCGGGAGGCTGCCGCGTGCATCCCGCCACGCCCGCCAGCGCGAGCGAGGCCCCCATGAGCTTGAGGAACTCGCGCCGCCCCGCAGGGTCGGTGAACTCGGAAGCCTGCTCCGGGAACTCCCGGTGCAGCATGTTGCGGAACTCATCGGTATCGGCGAGCTCCTCGAGGCCGCGCCACCAGGTCTTGCCGTCCTCGGCCGACAGCCGGGCTCGAATCTGTGCCAGATCGATCTCACGCATGGTTGCTTTCCACGCTCGCAGGGATGACGCGCCGTCTCACCGATGGCACGTCGAGCAGCTGGTGAGCTTCTGGATGTCGTAGTCCTTGACCAGCTTCGGCCCCAGCTCCGCCTGGCTCACCGCCGGCCGATAGCCCATCGTGGTCACGGCCTCGCGCGGCCGAACGAAGCGCTCCGGGGCCCGGTGACACTCGAGGCACCACTCCATCTGGAGCGACTTGGCCTGGTAGATGCCAGGCATCTGGTCGATGCGCCCGTGGCACGACTCGCAGCCGATGCCCTTCTTCACGTGAATGGAGTGGTTGAAGTAGACGAAGTCGGGCAGGTTGTGCACCCGGATCCAGCGCAGCGACTCGCCGGTCCGGAAGCTGGCGCGCACGGGCTCGAGATAGGGGCTGGTGACCCAGATCTGCGAGTGACAGTTCATGCAGGTCTTCGTCGGCGGGATGTTCGCAAACGACGACTGCTCCACCGACGTGTGGCAGTAGCGGCAGTCGATGCCAAGTCCGCCGACGTGGTGCGCATGGCTGAACTGGATCGGCTGCTCGATGTTGGTGTTGGCGCCCGTGACGTAGTCGGAGCGCATCAGCCCCAGCATCCCGAGGGCTGCACCCGCCACGACGAGGAGGCCGGCGACGAGGCTGAATCTGGCCAGTTGGTTCGCGGTCGGTCGAAAAATCTGGCTCATGGCTTGACGCAGGACCGAAGACCGTTCATCTCTGGTTCGGCGGAGAAAAGCGAAAACACTCGGCTTGAAGCCCGGGGCATTCTAGCGCAAAACTCGCGGGAAGCGGGCAGAGAAGGAAGGGAGAAAGCGGCAGCCGCTCCCGTGTGGGACACTTGACAGCTCGTGACACAATCGGTCCGTCCCGACGCGAACGCTCGGTGCCCCCTCCGACACGACCATGAGCGACAGGAAATACCGTCAGCGCGGCTACCAGGACGGCGACGAGCGCCCCAGCCAGCCTCGGGGGCCTGCCCACCCGCCACGCGAGCCCGGGCGGCCTCGTGGTGACAAGACGGCCATGGAGCCCCGGACACCCAACATGCCGGGCTTCCAGCAAACGGTCCGGTGCACGCGGTGCGGCCAGGAGGTGCGCTCGGTGATCGTCCGCGACACCACGTGTCCCAAGTGCGGCACCGACCTGCACAGTTGCGCGCAGTGCGCGTCGTTCGACCCGGGGAGCCACTTCGAGTGCATGCAGGCCGTGCCGGCCAGGATCAGCCCGAAGGACGCGCGAAACGACTGCACGCTGTTCGAGCCCCGCGTGAAGGTCGAGCGACAGACCGGCTCAACGCGCGAGGCCCCGTCGAGCGCCAAGTCGGCCTTCGACGCGTTGTTCAAAGACCTGTAGGGCGGACCTTCAGGTTTCGCCGTGCAGCGCCCCGCGGCTACGATAGGACCATGAGCCTCTTGTCCGTCGCCGACCGCGAGCAGTTGCGCACGCTCCTGACGGGCCTCGAGCACGACGTGCGCCTGCTCTTCTTCTTCCGCGCCATCGGGTGCGAGCTCTGCCCCGACACCAAGCGCATCCTCCAGGAGCTCGCGGAGGCCAGTCCCCGGGTCTCGTTCGAGGAGCTGAACCTGGTACTCGAAAAGGACAGAGCCCAGCAGTACGGCATCCCCGACGCGCCTGGCATCGCCGTCGTCCGGGCCGCCAACGGGGTTCAGGAGTGGGATCCGGGCATTCGCTTCCTTGGGGCCCCGGCCGGCTACGAGTTCATGTCGCTCGTCGAGGCCATCCAGTTGGTGGCCTCGGGCCGGTCGGGACTCTCGGACGAGAGCCGCGCGCTCATTGCCGCCGTCACCGAGCCCTTGCACATCCAGGTGTTCGTGACACCCACCTGACCGCACTGCCCCCAGGCCGTGAGCCTGGCCCAGCGCATGGCGATCGAGAACCCCCACATCACGGCCGTCGCCGTCGAGGCCACGGAGTTCCCCGACCTGGTGCGACGCTACCGCATCAACGGGGTGCCGAAGACCGTGGTCGACGACCGTGTCGAGATCCTCGGCAGCCTGCCAGAGCCCGATTTCGTGAGGTCGGTCCTGGCCGAACGGTTGCCGAAGGACGCGTAGCTCGGCGTCCGTAGGTTGACGTTCGTCGCTCAGGCCGGGGCCGTCGCAGGTGTGGGAGGCCGGCTGCCGAGCCGGCCCCCCTGCCTCACTAGAACCTGAAACCGAAACCGAAGTAGTACTCGCGCGGCCGCTGGTAGTCGTCGGCCGATAGCGCCTTGCCGAAGTCGGGGCTCAGTTCGTAGTGCACCCCCTCCACGGGCTCCGTCGTGAAGGGGTTGAAGGTCTGCATCGTCCGGCTCGGGTTCTGGTTGGACGCGGTGTATACGGTCTGGTTGCTCGTGCCGTCCTGACCTGAGTTGTTGAACAGGTTGATGGCCACGAGGCGGGCGAAGAGCTCCGTCTTCTTGCCGAAACCGAGCGGGAAGTAGTAGTTCAGCGACAGGTCGGTTGAATAGATCGTGTCGGTCATGAACCTGCCCCGGCCGCCGAAGTAGTAGGTGGTCGTCGAGTCGGGCGTCAGGTACCCGGGGTTGGTCACGTAGGGCCGCGTGTCGATGCTCGGCGCCGCGCTGTAGGGCGACCCGGAGCTCACTCGCTGCAGCAGGCCGATGTTCAGACGACCGGCCGGGCCGAACCCCCAATCGTAGTTGCCCCAGAACCGGAACTTGTGGCGCTGGTCCGTGGACAGGTCGCCGGTCGGCGTGTTCCAGCTCATCTCCTTGTACTCGACGTACGCGAGCAGGTCGTCCTGCACCGGGCCGCTGCTGGCGTTCTCGCCGTTGAAGTTGCCCCAGGTCCGCGAGAGGGTGTAGTTGCCGCCGAGCGTCAGGTCGGCCGTGAACCGGTACTGGATCTGGCCCTGCAGCGCCTTGTACTTGCGCTCGAGCTCGTTCGTGTTGACCACGAGGTTGAGATCGAAATTGCGTCCAGCCGGGTCGGTCGCAAAGACGCCGGGTGTGACCGAGTCGGTGTAGAAATCGTTGAAGTCCTTGTAGACGAAGTCGACGCGGTACGACCCGCGGCTGCCGATCAGGCCGGCGAGACCGAGGCTGTACTCCCACGCGCTCGGCGTGGTCAGCGTGTCCCCGATCTTGCGGTTCACACCCGGGTAGCTCGGGTTGCTCCGCAGCGTCCGGCTGGTCCCCCCGTTCGCATAGAACCAGTCGAACACCGTGCGCAGCGCGTCGGCCGCTGACACCGGGTTGGGCGTGTTGAGATCGGCGTTGATCGCGGGGCCCCGATAGACGTACTGGAACGAGGCCGTGCGCCCGGCGCCCGACCCGAGGTCGGCGATGCCACTCGTGATCGGGACGACGTAGCGGGCGAAGCCGGCGTTGACGGTCCAGTGCCCGTTGCCCTGCAGGTCGTAGCTGGCCGACAGCCGCGGGCTCCACGCCTGGTCGTCCGAGACCGCATTGCCGGCCTGGTCTTTCTCGTCCGTCTTGTCCCAGCGCACGCCGAGGTTGAAGCTCCAGTGGTCACTGAAGCGCCACGAGTCGTTGAAGAAGACCGAGTAGGTGCGCAGTTTGCTGCCCTTGGATGATTCGAGGAGCGGGGTCCACAGAATGTACGATGCCGCCGTGTCGCGGTCAGATGAGCCAGGGAGCACCACTGGATACAGCGTCACGTCGCTTCCCGTCCCACGGAAGATCGTGTTGCTGGCGTTCAGTCGGAACCCGCTCCCCGACTGGTAGTTGTCGTTCTTGCGCGAGTCCTCGAAGGCGTCGAAGCCAGCCACGAAGTTGTGCGAGCCGGCATTCGTGGTGGACAGGAAGTACGACGCCTTGACGATGACGTTCTGGTTGGCGCGCTTCTCCTCGTTCAGCTCGCCGGCGTCGATTGCTTCCTGGCTCAGCCCGCAGACCGCACAGAAGGTCGGCGAGTTCCAGCGCACGCTGTCGCGTGACCGGTCGAGGATCATCGTGCCGCGCTCGATGTCGGTGTAGCGCGCGCCAGAACCGATGAAGAAGTTGCGCCGGCGGGAGTACTGGCCTTCGAGGAAGAAGTTCGACGCCATGACACCCGTGTAGTTGAAGGCGAACAGGTCCTCAGGCGACTGGTTGTCGTAGAAACTGGCCGCGTCCATCACGTCGCCGAAGACGTTGTTGAACTCGTCGCGGGTGCGTTTCGTGAACGCGCCCTTCAACGTGTGGGCCGACGTCATCGCCCACGTCCCGTTGATCTCGTAGCGCCGGTCCTCGACCTTGTTGGGGTAGGTGATGTTCGTGTAGAAGGTCTGCTCCGACGTCTCGTCGGTGCGGAAACGCGCCGCGCCGAAGAACCACAGCTTGTCCCGGATGATGCGCCCGCCGAGCGTTCCCTCGTAGGTGGGCACGACCGTGTCGAGCCGCGGGTCCTCGGGCAGCCCCTCCTCGTACGGCGTGAGCGATCGCCAGCTGTCGCTGTCGAAGGTGACACGGAACGAGCCGCTGTAATCGTTGCCGCCCGACTTGGTAATGGTGTTGGCGACCCCGCCCACGAAGCGGCCGTACTCGGCCGTGATGGCGGCGGTCATCACCTTGGTTTCCTGGATCGCATCCTCAATGTACACGGCCGAGACCTGGTTCCGCAGCGTCTCGTTCGCCACGACGCCGTTGATCAGGAAGAGGCCCTCGTAGGAGAAGGCTCCCGAGAAGGTGACGTTGCCACTGGGACCGGTATCCGATGTGCCAGGCGCGAGGAGCACGGCCCCGCTGATGGTGCGCGACACGGGCAGCGTGTCGATCGTGGCCGACTTGTAGCTGGCCGCGGCCGTCGGCGAGGTGGTGAAGTCGCTCAACTGCGACATCGCGGTCACGGTGACCGTTTCTGCCACGCCCGCCACCGTCAACTGCACGCTGAGCGGCACGGTCTCCGCAACCTGGAGGCGGACGGTCTGTTCGAGCGTCTGAAAGCCCGACAGCTCGAACACGACGGTGTACTCGCCCGCCGGCAGGAACGGGATGATGTAGTCGCCGTTCTCCGACGTCACGGCGCTACGGGTGCCCTGCAGGGCCGGTGATGACACCGTCACGGTGACGCCCGGCAGCACGAGCCCGTCCGGGTCGGTGACTTTGCCGGTCACGGTGCCCGTGGGGGTGGTCTGGGCTAGCGCGGCCCCGACGCCGATGCACAGCAGAACGCAGGCAAGGAATGATGCTCTGAGTCTCACGACGCCTCCTTTGAGAGGACGATGACGGCGATCTGTCAAGGCGGGTCCAGACCACGGGGGCACCGGGTGATCTGATTGCGGGAGTATAACGCAAACAGTTGGGAGCCGATCGACGCTGAGACCCCGCCGGATGCAGCGGCCGCTCTTCAGACCGGCCGCCGCTAGCGCCGGGTCGCTGGACCCTGGAGCACGCGTCCCGGCCGGGCGGGGGTCATGGCCTTCCCATCGAACACGACCTGCCCGTTGACGACGACCAGCGAGAATCCCTCGGCGTACTGATGGGGCTGCTCGAACGTTGCACGATCGGCCACCGTCGCCGGGTCCCACACGGCCAGGTCGGCCTTCATCCCCACCCGGATCAGCCCACGGTCCTGCAGACCCACCCGCTGGGCCGGCATCGATGTCATCTTGCGCACGGCCTCCTCGAGGACGATGACCTGCTTCTCACGGACGTAGACGCCCAGCACGCGTGCGAACGTTCCATAGCTCCGCGGGTGAGGATGCGCCTTCCCGAAGATGGGCACCTCGCCGTCCGACGCGATCATCGTTGCTGCGTGACGCAGGATGCGGACGAGATCGTCCTCGCTGATCGCGTGGAAGATCCCCTGGCAACCGCCCTGCTCGACGACCCACATGGCGAGATCAGCCGCGTGCTCAGCGGTAGGCTCGACACCCCTGGTCCGCAGGAGATCGGCGAAACTCTTCCCAGCCAGCGACGCGTCCCAGGGGCAGTTCGCCAGGACGATGTTCCTCGGATCGCCGCCGCCGCGCTCGTCCCGGATCAGAGCCGCGCTCTCGCCGCGGATCTTCGCTCGCGTGGTGGGATCCTTCAACCGCGTCACCAGCCCCTGGCGCCCGCCGTCCTGGGCCCACGAGGGGAATAGCGCGGCCTGGATGCTCGTGCTCGAGGCCGTGTAGGGATACTGGTCCACGGTGGCATCGACACCGCGGGCACGCGCCTGGTCCACCAGGCGAAGCGTCTCGACGCTCTTGCCCCAATAGGCCTTCCCGATGATCTTGTGGTGCGTGACCTGCGTCGGCAGGCCGCCCTGCTCGCCGATGGCGATGGTTTCGGCCACGCTCTCGACGAC